>JAUHYX010000093.1 GCA_030426285.1 bacterium | reverse complement strand
GAATTTCGCTACAACCGAAGATGCATTTCAACAAACTGTGATGAATCGACCAGTCCTGCCGCCAGACAATTGCGATCCTTGTTATGCACCACATGCATTCCTTGTCCATTTAGATGAACAAGGTGACACGCTCTTTTCAACCGTGTATGGAAGGCATCAGCCAGTTATAGCTAACTCTATTGCCATTATCCCACCAACCGTTTCTTCGCCAGAGGAGAACATGTTTATCGTTGGGTCTACGCAAGCAAACGACTTGTTGGTAGTTCCTGCAGGAAATTCAACCTACCAGAGTGGCGAAGATGCATTTATGCTCGAGTACGGTTGCAATATCGATGTCGCAATTGCAGCATCTGATACCACTGTGTTCTGTATGGGCGAGAGTGTTGAGCTCGATGCCGGTGAAGGTTTTGAATCATACAAATGGAGCTCCGGAGAAGAATCACGGACAATAACTGTCGCTGAAACTGGAGAGTTTACAGTCACCGTTACAAACGACTTAGGCTGTTTGGCTGTATCGAAACCAATTTCGATTGTTGTGCACCCAGTACCTGAAGCTCAAATTTCAACAACAAGAAGTACTGTGTTGTGTGGTGGTGACGAGATTGTACTCGACGCCGGTGCTGGCTTTTCCTCATATACATGGTCTGACAATTCTGATGCACAGACGTTGACTGTTGATGCAGCTGGCGTGTACAGCGTAACAGTTGCCAATGCGCAAGGCTGTACGAGTACCGCTTCGATTGAGGTGTTTGTTATTGATGACGTGGAATATCAACTGAGTAGTACGGACATAGACTTCGGATTGCTCGACGGTTGTGTGAGCAGCAGTTCAGCAGATATTGAACTCACCAACCTCAATGACTTTCCTATTCGCATAGATTCGGTTGTGTTTTCAGGAACGGCTTTTTCATTGACCTCACCTGTTCTTCCAAACGAAATTTTAGCTGGAGAATCGTCGGACCTACGTCTGCGTTTCGCACCGGCAGCAGCAGGTCCAGCGAGCGATATTGCAACAGTATACGGGTCGCCGTGCAACTTCACAATTCAGATTCCAGTTGAAGGAGAACGCGGAGAAATACAGGTGTCGATGGATCCATCACAAGCTGCCTTCGGCAATGTTCTGTTATGCGATCCAACACCGCTTACGCGTACGGTAACCATAGAAAACAAAGGCGTTTCGCAGGTGACAATCAACGAACCGTCGCTTACCGATACGCAACTGAGTTTTGTACAGCCAGTTTCATGGCCCATAATTCTGGAGCCTGCTGGAAATACGACAGTGGAAGTATCGCTCACCCCTTCAGTTGTCGGACCGGTTTCAGAGAATGTGCTGATCCCATATGTAAGTGGAGAGTGTTCCGACAATTTGGAGCTAAGTATTACAGCCAATGTAGTTGATCCAGTATTGGAACTCGCAGCAGATCTTGATTTCGGTAATGTGGCTACATGTGGGGCAGGTAAAGAAATGCAGCTGCGTCTTGAGAATAATTCTGTCTTTGATATGAGTATCTCTCAGGTAACAGTCGATGCTCCATTTGGTGCCACTGTTGCCAATCCTGATGTAGCTGCAGGAGGCTTCGTGAATGTCACTATCTCCGCGCTTCCGAGTGCGGATGGAAATGCACAAGAAACAGCCACAATTGAATATACCGTTGGGACATGTACCCGCACGGCAACAGTTGATTTCTCCGTTGTCGGTTATACGCCACTGCTTATTGGTAGCAGCAACGAGGTTGATTTCGGTGTTGTTCTTACGTGCGAAAGTTCCCGCTTTGAGCAGGAGTTTACGCTTACGCATGGAGCGTCCGCATTTGATCCGATTGTTATTGAACAGATCGACGTTACCGGAGACTTTAGTATCGTGAATTTGGCAGTGAATGATGTGATCACAGATCAACGCACAATCACAATTGTGTTCGAACCAAGCGCCATGGGAATTCTCAATGGCTCGCTTACCATCCGCACAAACCAATGTGACCAAGAGCTGTTTGTACCGCTTACGGGCGACGCGCAAGGACCGAGTATAACTGTTGACGATGAAGTAAACTTTGGAACAGTTAACAATGGCTCGCAAGCAGATGAGATTCTTACTGTCACAAATTCGGGAGACAGCCCGCTTGTTATTGATGACATTACATGTGTAATAGCACCTTTCAGTTTCCAAGCTTCTGAGCAACTACCTGCTACATTGGAGCCAGGTGAAGAGCTACTTGTTGTGGTGTACTTCAATGCCGGCGAAGGACTCCCAGAAGGAACATTGTGTCTCGACATTGCGCAGCCTTGCGAGATAACAAGACAAGTGCGTTTGGTTGGAGACGTTGCGGTGCCAAATGCTGAAATTACATTGAGAGTTGAAGACATTGTTGCAGATGTTACAGAACGCAATGTACTAGTGCCAGTATCGATTATTGATGGCACTGGCCTCGATGACATTGTTGTTGCAGATTCAGTGTATGCACAATTGGATATTGTGACGGACGCAAGCACATTCATTCCGCAGCAGTTGACACTCGCTGGTGCAACTGGCTCAGATCGCATAAAGCGAGGTGATGAATATGTTGTTGAAGTACGCAATTGGAAAATCCCAATTCCAATTACCAATGGAGAGTGGTTCTCAGTTATTGGAGATGCGTTGGTGGGTGACGCTACCACATCTACGGTACGCATTGAGAATGTAGCATTTACACCGGGAATCATTGAGGTTCGCAGCGTAGAGGAAGGTACTATCTCGTTTACGGGTTACTGTGAAGAGGGTGGAACCAGATTCATTGAAGCCTCTACAGAGCTGGAAACAATTGTCGTAACTCCAAACCCATCCGACGGTCCTGTACAGATAGCTGTAAAGCCGTATGCACAATCTCAGTGTAGCATTCAGGTGTACTCAGCCAACGGCGCCTTGCAGTATCAAACTGAATGGCAGCACAACAACTCAGCAGAACACCGAGTTTCAGTTGATGAGTTGGCTTCAGGAGTGTACCACATCGTTTTCAAAACACATGTTAAGCAGTTTTCAACAACCATGGTGATCAAAAAGTAATATGAAGAAGTCTCATACAATATACTCTGGAATTGTGTCGGCACTTCTGCTGACCGTGATGTTGAATGTATCTACACTGTTTGCACAAGAGCAAGATGTGCGTCGTGCTGGAGTTGGTGTTTCTTTGTACCCTAGCGTCGTATCTCATTCTGTGAGTGACTTTCAAGGGCTTCCGGGACTGCCAACTTGTTGTAGTGAATACGATAGTGGCGATGGCAATGGTTTTTTTATTGGCGCACTGTATGTGATGCCTATTTCTGCGGACTTCGCGTTTCGCGGACGTGCTGGACTCTCGATGATCAGTGCTGATTTTTCGCAGATTGACGTGATTGGAAATGTAGTTCGCGGAGATGACAGCAACCCACAGGTTCTAGACGCAGAGTCGGAATCGATTCTTACCGCCGATCTCACTATGCTGAATATCAGCCCTGGTGTGTTGTGGTATCCAACTGACATTCCATTGAGTGTGTCAGCCGGTTTCAGTGTCGGTTTGCCAATGTCTACGTCGTTTGAACAACGTGAAGAATTAGTTCACCCGTTGGATACATACGACGAAAACGGTGAGCCAGTCCGCAATGCCTTTGATGGAGAAATAGAGGATATCAGTTCGCTAATGCTTGGCTTTGGTCTCGGCGCCCAATACACACTTCCTATTGGCAGTGAATTGCGCTTAATTCCCGAGGTTGAATATGTAGTTGGCGTAAGCGACGTGGTGGCTGATGCTAGCTGGAAAGCAAGTGAAATGCGGTTTGGAATTAGCGTAATGTATGAGTTCCCAACTCCAACAGAAGAACCAGCGCCAAAGCCGGTTGAACCAAAGCCAGTAGATCCGCCTGTTGTGGATACTCCGCCAATTATGGTGACGCTCGACATACAATACGCCGACAAAGAAACGCCGCCATCCGGAGCAAGAATTGTTGTTGAAGAGCAGGAGGTATTTGAAACATTCCCGGTTCTTTGGCAGGTGTTTTTTGATGAAAATTCTGCTGATGTGTCAAAATCGAGGCTCAATTTGTTGACAACAAACGAGGCCAATGTATTTAACGAATCTGAAATTGTCCCAAAGACGTTGCGTGTGTACAGCAATGTGTTGAACATCCTCGGGCATCGTCTGCGCGAGAACTCATCTGAGTCAATTACACTCACCGGTTGCAACATGGATCTTCGGGACGAACAGGGAAATACTGAACTCTCAAAGAATCGAGCAGAATCGGTTAAGAATTATCTGGTTTCAGTATGGGGCATTGACGCTAACAGAATTCGAATTCAATCGCGAAACCTACCAGCCTTGCCATCGAGTAACAGGCGTCCAGACGGTCAAGCCGAAAACAGAAGAGTTGAAGTAACATTCTCGTCTGAAAACATCGGTCGACCAGTAGTGATTTCTGAAATTCAGAAAGTATCTGAGCCACAGTTGCTCATGGCCGTACCAACTGTTTCGGCCAAGCAGGGCGTGAAATCAGTACAACTAACGCTCACAGATGATGCAGGAAATGAGCTTGAAAACATCACTGCTCGCAATGCAAATCAGCCTATTCCAGTGAATGTTCCAGAGGGCAGAACCCTCGAAAACACGCAAAATGTTACGTTTTCGGTACGTGCCACGGATCAAATTAACAACACCGTTTCTGCGAGCCGAGAAATACCAGTAGAAGTTCTTACAATTGCATCAAAGCGTACCGTAACGAACAACGATCGGGTCATTGAAAAATTCTCTTTAGTGCTGTTTGGCTTCGATGATGAATCGCTCACAGAAGCACACAAATCAATACTCGATGAAGTGAAAGAACGCATCACGTCTGAGTCAGTCGTAACCATTGAAGGATATACTGACCGTCAAGGAAACTTGGACTACAACCGCAGACTTTCACTGCGCCGATGCAACAGCGTACGAGAATATCTCTCAAGCGCCTTGCCAGACAACAATGTTCGCGTAACGGGAATTGGCAACGAAACAATCTTGTTTGACAATAATGTGCCGGAAGGCCGGATGTACTCTCGGACGGTAGTTATCACTATCGACAATCCAGTGAAGGAATAACCCCCCTCACACGAGAATTCAACCCGCCCCGGACAAGACACAATGAGCCAGGGCGGGTTTTTTATATCAACAGTTCTTTTGAGTGCAGTCCTTGCGTTCACACCGTTGCGTGCCGATCTCATAGTTACCGCCGGTGGCAACCCAGTGCAACCAAACGAGCCTGTGTGCTACTTTCAAACAGTGAACGTAGAGTTTGACTTTGAACAAGCAAGCAAAGCTTCGTTGGCACTGAGGTATGCAGATACAGGCGGAACTCAGTGGATCGAACTCGCGTCTTTTGATTCAGGTGCTGGCGCCTTCGAGTGGTTGCCCACAAGTGAATTCCGCTCCAATGATGTTGTGCTGCAGTTTGAACTCACTGTATTTTCCGGCGAGTCATCGCAAGTTTTCTCCAGCACAGAATTTGCCCTAGAATGGTTCAACAAGGAACAGACACATATTGCAGATATGGTAGATGTTTGTCCAGGATCAGATGTTTCCTTGCCAATAAATTTGGTCGCAGGCGGAGTTGATATCCAGTGGCGCAGAATGGGCGGAACTGAGATATTGAGCAACAGTCCAACTCTCTCGATCCCAAATGCAAGCGTCTTAGATGGCGGCTGGTATTCATGTGATATCCTCAGTTCATGTGATTCTGAGTTCCCATTGGTGATAGACAGCTACGATGTGTATCTCAATGTCTTCGCTATGCCAGATGTTGTGAGAATTACGCCCGACAAGCAACTTTGTGAGGGCGATTTTCTCGAGTTGTATTGTGTGATTGACGAGCACTCGCCAACGAGCTTGCAGTGGTATAAGAAGGACTCCCCGGAGATAATTCTCAGTTCCAAAAAAGGACTAAAAATTCCGTCCGCTTCTGCGGCCGACGGAGGAGAGTACGTGTTTCGAGCCGTATCAGATGTTTGTGATTGGGAGTACACCACAACCGTTACAGTGGAGATCATAGCACAACCAGCAATAGGTGATATCACAGTTTCATTCCCAGACTGTGGTGCATTGTTATCCGCTCACCCGAGCAACGTGACGTTTCTTCAGTGGTACAGCATCCGGGAAGGAACAATTGTTGAGTTGGAAGGTGAAACTAAAAACAATCTACACGTAGCCAGCCTTAGCTCGGGTGAGCGATATTTTTGTATCGGATTTAGCGAATGTGGCACTGCTGTTGAATCAAATCAAGTTGAAGTCAATCCGGACAATTGGACGCCAGAAGAACTCGTAGCACTTTCTAAGAACGTCGAAGTTCATGAGAAACAAACTGAGCAGCTAGACATTGGCGCTCAATGGCTAGAATCCTTTGAATGTATAGATGAGGCAATATTGACCGTTGAGTTTGATAGGTCACTTGTACATGTAAGTTTTGCAGACAACGAAGAAAGCCTGCATGTGGTGGTGTCAGAAAGAGGATTTGTCGTCACTGGCTCCAATTGGGACATAGCAGCCGCAATGTCTGCCATGGTCATTACAGGGGTAGCACCGGGCAAAACAACAATTCATAGCTCTCTTGCTTTGGTCCACCACGGTGGCTATTTGACACAACCGCAGCACGTCGCAGTAGAAGTTGCCGTGGTGGCCGAGCAGTTTGAGAATCCTTCAGATTATTTGATGGAACTTCCAGCCGAGCTAGTTGCAGTGGACCACGGAGACGGCAGTGTTTCGATCGCCTTACTCAATTGTGCAGAAGAGTACGAAAACGGTTTACTCTGCCTATTCAATCTGGCCGGAATGAAAGTGTACGAGTCGAGCTTGTCACTAGATGCTCCAGTCCATATACCTGCAACAACCCTGCGTTCTGCTGGGCAGTTCTTTGCAGCCTATTCATCGGGAAATATTCAAGTCGTCAAACAGTTTTTTATTCAATAATTCTCTCTATGTTGTAACGATTGTTGCACGGCGAGGTTTGTTGTTGGTATGAGACTGTTTCTCTTTTTGATACTGATGTTCACAGCTGTTTACTCTTCGTCAGCACAGCTAGGCGAAGTTGAGCTACACCGATACGGAGCTCTTGTCCAAGACGGCGATTTTATCTGTTTGACAGACTCCATTGGTGTTACATGGGCTGGAACTGGCGCTGGAGAAAACATCAATAAACTTGCAGTGTATCTGGTGGCTGAATCAAATGAAATAGGAAGTGTGCGCACACAGGTGAATCTGTTGTCAGGACAAGCAGTGCATGCACAAGAGTTCAGTTGGCAAGTTGATGGCTCTCTCGTAACAGTAGCAGATTCTGTGAAGTACCAAATTGAGCTTGTTGCATTCGAAGGAACAGAAGACTCCGTATCGGCGCGAAGTGTGCACTTTGAGTTTTCATGGATGTACCCCTTTAACTCTCCAAATGAATTTAATGTCGTGCTTTGCGAAGGCGAGCCCCTTACAGTACAAGTCCCAACAATTAACGGTCCGGGAATGTCAGAGTTGTGGCGTGTTCCCACGCAGGCCGAGATCGAGATCAATGACAACGGTTTTACGGTGTTCGAAGCAAACTCAGATCATACTGGACGGTACGCGTATTTGGCACTCGACAGATGTGATTGGGTAATGGATTCTGTGATTTACAATATCAAGGTTGTGCCTTGGCCGACAGATATAAACGTAAAGGACTATGCCAAAGGGTCTGTCTTGTTGGTTTGTGAAGATCAAACATTGAGCTGCGATATTGCATCTCCTGAATTGTACCAATTCACATGGCTTCGTAAAAGTGATGGTACTGTACTTTCTGAACAACGGGAATTGAGCGCAGAGAAATTGAAAGACGAGGGCATTGTTGACCTAGTAGTTTCCCCGATTGCATGTTTGACAAAAACAGACACGCTGGCTGTTTCGTATCGCAAGTATGCACCCATCCAATCTGCAATTGGAGTTGTAGAGTATGCCAACTGTAGCAATGTTTTGCGTGTAGAGCTCGACGGCCTTGTTACGTCGGTTGAACTGTATCACAAGGTGCAGCAAGACTGGGAGAAGCTGCCTGAAATAGGTGTGAAAACATATGATCTATCTCAGTATACAGCAGGAAGTCCGGTCGAGGCAGTTGTCACTACTCCTTGTGGAGACCAAGTCTTGCCGGTTGAAATGGAATTGCCGCATTTGGCGCAGTTGGATGAGTCGACCATCGAACTCCCTGTCCAAATTGGTTCAACATTCGAGTTGCCATTGGAGGTCACATTATTTGACGGTGTGTTGGAGTGTATCGAGAGGGTTGAGGTAGAGTGTGCTTGGAACCCTACCAATGCCATGCTTGCAGAAAGCTCCTTGTACTCGATTGTCTCCCATGATTATTCTGATACTCTTGAGAGGTTCAAGCTTCAACTTCACGACCCGCAGAGTGCCATTGAAAATGCTCAGAAATTGCACGTTCCTATCCATTGCCTGTTCGGAGAAACCGAAACAATTGAGGTTCAAGTGCAGGTACATTTGTATTTGGAGAATGGGCAAGTTGTAGCTACACAAGACCGCACAATATCGGTACCGGTAGATGTATGGAGGGACGCACAGGGGAAGCCCGTGCTGCGAACGCAAACCATTCACAGTGCCGTGGCTGTTCCTACGCCCGTAGACTCATATGCTTCCGTATCAATAGAGATCAATGAGGTCGTTGAAGTACAAAATGTGTCCATCTTCACCCATGTTGGTGATACACACCCTGTTGAGTGGTCGCAACAGGAGCACGGTATTGACATCCAGATTCCAACATTGTCCGCAGGTGTGTACAGAGTGCTTGTGTCCACCAACTCTGGTTTCATCGTTGCGCCAATTGTGGTTAAATAAGATTATGAGTTGATCAGTTGCTGGGCTTGATATAACTTTACCTTGTGAAAAATGTACTTCTATCAATTCTCTTACTCGCGATATCCTTTAATGGTGTATCTGCATCTACAACTGCTACATATGCTGGAGCAGCCACCGGCCTGTTGTTTGGAAGTGGCTCAGTTGACTCAGATGCTACATTTCTAAGTGTCTTGCCAGGCGCCGATCCTCCAACATTTCAGGATGGGTGGTCAACTCAGCTGTTCTTGGGCATTGACACTCGAAGAACATTTCCGGTGAGATTTCAAGTTGACGTTTTTGGGGATATAAGTAACTACACGTATCAAAGCGACTTTGCCTTGCCAGTTCGCACAGGACCCTCTGACACTATCCTAGTCCCAGTTTCCAACTCCGTTTCGATAGCCGCTGCCAGAATTGGAATTCGGCTCGGACCTGTATTTACCTTCAAAGATGTGTTGATTTCACCGTACGTGGCTGCTTCTTTTGCACCTTCTGGGGCAACGGCTACACAGACATTTGCTTCTTCTGGAACTCCTGATGTGGTTGACTTACCAGCGGATGTTTCAATTGACGTTGACCAGGTTTCTGTGCGTCCCACAATAGGTTTGCAGGGGCAGTACACTATTCCGCTTTCATGGACTCTCGACCTAGGACTTCGTGCGCAATACACAGCACACTTGGCTCATGTTGTCCCCTCAATTCAAGCGCCTTCACACTCTATTCAATTCGGTGTTTCTTTGTCATATCGGGGTAGCGAACCAGATCGAATTGAAGAGACGCTACAGCGCGACACTGTGTTGCTTTCGAGCGACTTCGGTTCAAAAAACAATGTAGTTGAAACACGTGGAGATACACTGCGATCCATTGAAGGCACAGAACGTCTTGAGTCGCGAATGTACACCGAACAGCTGTTTCGAACTCCAGATCCTAAACGAGTTCAATCGATATCAGTGCAAGCAAAAATGCGACCGTTGCAAGGATGGGACACACTCAACGGTAGTGCTGTTGCAATGCGCAGATTTGTTCTTGAAAACAACAAGGAGTATCTCGACACAGTGCAAGGCGTGGCCTTACCGCTACTGGAGTTTGTACCAGTGCCGTTGCAGTCCCAAGCGCAGCGCAAGTTGAGAATACAAAATGGCGAACAGCAGTACCAGGTTCCATTGGTTGATGGTGCGCAAAGATTCTTGTGGTCACCATTTCTCACCATTGACAATATCGATTTTGTTTTATCTGAAACTACCGCTGATGGTCATGAACGGGAGTCGAAACCCGGCACCATTGAACTGCGGTCGACTCCACATTCTTACCAGTTTGTCGAGGACTATGCACTCGTTCAGTCGCGAACCGAACGTTCCCTCAAATCCGGCGATTTGAAGACATTTGGCAATATCCTTTTCGAAGTAGTGAGCAATGTACAGTATTATCAGCGTGGTTACTTGCAACATCTGTACTTGTTGAAGCGACGTTGAGTTACTTCGAAAGACTCTTGAGCAAATCGTTGGCTTTGCTCTTCTGATCCTCTGTCAGTGTGCTGCTTGCAGCAATAGTGCGCGCTAGGTTCACAATGTTTTCGTCACGCATGTTGTTCGTTGTCTGAATCAGTTCTATAGCAGCAGCTTGAGCTTCTTGTAGGAAGTGTTCTGCGCGAATAGACGTGGCAAATGCAATGCACTGTTGCAGCTCTTTGGCCTGTTGCGAATGGTTACCCGCATCGCCGAACACGCGCGACAATTGTAAGTGCAAGTCCATTTTTTCTTCTACAGTTTGTGCTAGTTCTATGGACTCGTTCAGAATGTCGATTTCAGATGACACAGCCGGATTATTGATCCGAATAGCAACGCGCTCCTGTTCTGGTTCTTGCAATTCTGATGCTGATGAACTCAATTGCATTGCTTGCGTATCGGTATTGTTGGTGCGAGGTTGCTCAACTGGCTGTTCTATTGGTTGAGCAGCAACCACCTCTGCAGGTGACTCAGCATTGTTTTGAGGTTCCTGAAGCGTTCTATCAGAAGTGAGTTCAACGTCCAAAGGTGCTTGTTCTGGTGAGCTTTGTATATCGTTTTGGTGTGTCACTCCAGTTGTCCCCTCAAGTTCTGTTGATTCAGATTGCAACGACACTTGTTGAGAAGTATACACATTGGGCTCAGTTTGCTCGTTGTCGAGCGTCGCGACAACAACACCGACCAAGGCAACAATGGCCACAAAGGCGCTACCAATAAGCAAACTTGTAGTTGATTTTCGCGCACCGCCAACTACCACCGGTTGATCTGACTCACTGAGTCTCGACTCTATGTTCTTTTCTACCTGGAGCAAGAAAGACGACGCATTGTGTCCGGCTGGCGTATAGAATTCACTCGCGTCGGATTCCAGAGATGCCTCCGGATCGTTCATATCTTCAATATGCAGCAACTGTTCTGCTTCTCGCAAACTCTCTGCATCCATGTCCTCTCCCCGCAGATATTCTTCTCGCTTGCTCATGATGAAATCCCCACCACGTGTTTCTCCAATCGTTTCTTTAGCATGTTTTTTGCTCGAAAGACTCGAACTTTCGCTAAAGACTCCGATATATCTAGTTCTTGTGAAATTTCTCTGTAACTACACTCAAAGAAGAAACGCAACCGCAACGGTTCGCGAAAGTCTTCCGGAAGCAATTCTATAGCCCTGTGTAATTCCTGTTGCATAAGAAAGTCGTGACCTGTTGTGTCAAACTCGTCAACAACCTCTGCAACCGCATCCAAATCAGCATTGCTGCGTCTGCGTTTGTGCTCTTTCAAACACTGATTGCGCGCAATAGTGAACAACCAAGCGGCAAACACGCCCTGACTAAACTGATGTTTTTTGGCAAATACATTGGTCATAACTGTTTGAAACACATCCTCGGCCGCTTCACGGGAAGGCATGGCCTTTAAACAATACGCCATAACAGGAGAAGCATATCTGGAGTACAAGGTCTTAAACGCATCCTTGTCGCCTCCCTTGACTTGCTCTAAGAGCTCTTCATCTGTTATTGAAATGTGTTGTCTTTTCATCGTTTGTCACTCATTCATACGCATGCAATCAAAACAAGCTAACAACGGCGAGTTAGTTACAAAAATCTTTGCTGTAACGAATTGTACATCGCGGTATTGGTTTGGGTAAGAATTCAAACAATGCACTGTTGCACAACTACAGGAAATATGCACGATGAGACGACTCACACTACTCTTTTACGCTCTCTTGTGCGCTGGATCAATTTCTGCCTCCAGCGCGCTACCTTTGGCTGTGACTGCAGCTAATTTGACCAATGGTGTGCTCGATGTTGAGTGGACTGCGAGAATCTCTCACAGCGAGATCGAGAACTTTACGCTCTGGGGTTTGACTCCAAACAACAATGGAACTGTACAACCATACATTCTGGCTTCATACGAGGTTGATGAATGCTTTGAGCAACAAGTGAACGGCGTGGACATCTATGCCGCGAGTTTGCAACCGGGAAATCTCACGCCAGACAACGTGTATGTTGCAGTCTACTTGACAAACGGCGACTCCTTGAGCTGCGAGCCGCGCCCAGTCTGGGATCCAACGAATGATGGCACATTGCGGTTTTCGGTTGAAGACGAGAACATTGTTGCCGGCAACGAGTATTACTTCAAGCCGC
>JAUHYX010000092.1 GCA_030426285.1 bacterium | reverse complement strand
TGCGGACCATAAGTGTATTCCCATTGCTCGTTGGTTTCCACTGAGTTTTCGAAACTACTCGTTGAGTAGTTCAAAAGCCTGCTGGCATAACTCCATGAAAACGACTCCACAATGCTATCGTTCGGAAACGCAACAGGCTTTGTGACCTTCTGTGTTTGACTACCATTCTGATCATATAGAAAGCTCATTACCCGGCTCGCATTCGCAACCTGTGCGAGTTGGTTTGAGTGCTGGGTGTTTTCGAACGATTTGTATGAAGTGAACACCGTCCCAGTTTCCGCCTGAACAACGTTCTAAATCAAGTTAACTTAGTCGAATCTACACTCATCTACTCTTCGTGCCAAACCGAACTCAACTCGGGCCACTACATTGGAATAGTTACCACCAGAAGACGTTCGGTATCCATAATGCTGATCACTGCGACGAGCACCAGGATAGACTGGGAATCTGTTCTCTTTGTTGTCTACAATGTGAACAAACCAGTCGATTAGCGAATCTATTGACTCAGTTCTCACGGGGAATCGTTTTTCTCCAGCCCAATTCGATGTCACTTCGACGATGCTAGTGTCACTGTTAACCCGAACTACTTCTGCACAATACACGCTAATTGGAACCCTATTGACACACTGGAACAACACTATCGTATCACCATACTGTGTAATGCCAAATTATTTTTGGCCGTTGCCAAATTAACTTTTCGCGATTCGTTGTTTTCGTTGCCAAATTAATCCGGCTTTCTTCTCTGCATTTCGTCGCATTGTTTGCACAGCATTTCCTTTGGTTCTTCTGGTGATTTTGAGAACCATATTCCACAATCTGGACACCGAGCAATCTGCTCGACTGACACTCCAATTTCCACTGCAATCTTGTGTTCTTCTGTCATACGTTTACGAGATAGTAAAAGCATGCGCCTCACAGCAGTCACAGCGAGGCGCACTTGTCTACTTTACTTGAACCTTAGTCCTCGCAACGTTTTCACGAATTCGTCATATTCGGCTTGAGAAAGACCAATCCTTCCACTTACCATTATCTCTTCAATCGTGGGTTCTTCAGAATCAATAGCCCGCGTGCTAACAGCGCTCAACACAGTTTTGAGCCGATCCTTGAGTACTGCTTCGCTTTCAACTCTCTCTGTCAATAGAGATTGACTGTCCGAGGTACAGGATTTGTCAAGTTCGACAGTCAAATTGTACTCAACTTCCAATTCGTCTGCTCTAGTTTTCTTAGTACCCCAAACAGATACAATGTACTTTGGGTTGATATAGCGATTTGCAATTCTAACCATTACCGTGTCCAATTTGTGTTGATAATACAACCACTATGCCCGTTGACTGGCTTGGTGTGGCTGGTAGTTCATTATTACTAACTCTTTTACATCCAGCTTATTGTTGCTTCCGCTGAGCGTGTATTTCGTGTCCACGTACTTGATGTTGAACTCTGCAAAAAGCTCTTCAATTTCCGGATGCGCGTTGATGCTCATCATGAATTTGCCTTTCATAGTTCTGCACAAGTCACGTAGCGTCTCAAAGTCGTCTTTGCCGAAGAGACCTTTGCCGTAGTAGTGTTCTGTTCCTCTGTACGGTGGATCGAGGTAAAAGAACGTTTCTGGCCTGTCGAATTTCTTGATAATGTAGCTGTAGTCTTTACACTCGATGGTAACACCGCTTAGCCGAATGTGCCCTTCTGAAAACTCGCGCTCGAGACCAAGAATATTGATCCCCTTGCGCGCGACAGACGACTTGAACGAGTTTGAGCCAAGCATTGCACCAAATGAGCCACGCAAAATGAAGTAGAACCGCGCAGCTCTTTGTATGTCTGTTAGTGTGGTTACGTCTTGTTTCTGCAGTAGTTCATAATCATCTCTCGAGTAGAGTGCCCAGCGAACGTATCGCACCAGCTCATCGACGTGATGCCGAATAACGCGATAGAACGTCGTCAGGTCTTTGTTGATGTCATTGATAATTTCGGCCTTCGACGGTTCTTTAGCAAACAGAAGCCACGATGCGCCGCAGAACACCTCCACATAGGTGGTATGCTCTGGTATGAGCGGAATAAGAGTCTTTACGAGCCGGCTTTTTCCGCCAACCCATGGAATGAGTGCTTTCATAGTTGAAACCTCCAAGAATGAAGCTCGCACAGGGCAGGTAGACAGGCAACAGCAGCCACAACAAGCACAGCGAGCAATATGTATAGAATAAATGTGGGTGTTTGTACTACTGGCCGACAAATCTGTCGTTAGCTAGGTGTTCTTGCTGTTTGACTAGCAAATACACGTCTTCACCATTGACCACGGCTTGCAGTTGCATGCCCTCGAGCGCTTCGCGAACGAGTTTTAGCTCATTGACTACTGGCGCAGCAAACGTCCCATATGATTGTGAAATAATCGCTTGTAGTTGATCCGAGCCAAGAATGAACTCGGTGTTGTCAGCACCGGTAGACAAAGAACGGTCACCAACAACGGCGAGTGTCGGCTCGTCGACAATGCCACCGGTAGAGAACGAAAGAATGCCCGAGATAATAGGTGAGGCGAGCGCGTTAATGCCAGCAGAGACCGTGGCCGTAACTCCGGCAAGCACCACCGGCGCAAGTGGCCCTGCTGCAGCAGCAAGTGCTTTGATTGGCTGCGAAGCCAGGACAATTTCCAATGCCGCGGCAGTGATCAGTTTTTTCAAATAGCCGGCAAGTTGAGCAAATGTTTTGCGCATGCCTTCTTTTGCGCTATCGGTATCACCCGCAAAGAGGCTCGAGAGTGAGCTGGCCACACCTGTTTTTAGCACGTCCATGGACGCGCCAATAGTGCTTGACTTTTCATCAATAACACCTGCAATGGCATCGAGTTGGTTGCGCAGCTCTTCTGCTGCGTCATCTTGGCCAAACTCAAGTGCGAGGCTCAGCTCATCTTCGAGCTTTTGTTTTGCCGCGAGCAGATTTGCAACTTCCTCTTCTTGGTCAATGGCAAGCTGCGCGCCTTCTTGCTCACCCTCGTAGATGGTCTGCTGCGCTCTAAACTCTTCTTCAAGCTCGAGTTTCCGCTCGAGATATTTAGTCTCTGAGATGAGGTCATCTTCGCGTTTGTCCTCGAGCTCTGCGAGTTCTTTCTCGTGCGTGCTTGAGAGCACTTGCATGCGAGACTCATGCGCCACAAGTAGCGTCGACTCCGTTGTCGTTCTCATGGTCTCAAGATGCGTCGTAAGGTCGTTTTGCTCTTGCTCGTGGATGCTCTGCATATCACTCAGGCGTTCCTGGTACACAGTGCGTGTCGTTTTCACGACCTCTTTCCGCAGGCTGATCTCTGTGTCGCTGATCTCTACGAGTTGCCGGCGCAGTTCAATCTTTTGAGCGTCAGAGAGTTCCTTTGCAAGCTCTTCTTCGATGCGTTTGCGCTCATCTGTCACCGCTTCTAGATCAGCCGTCACTATTGGCAGCAGTTCAGCCGTTGATGCAATGCCCAGCTCTATGCGCATTTCAAGCGTCTTGCGCTGCAGGTCACTTTCTAGCTTTTCAAGTTCCTTTGTCTCGATGCTCACCTCAGATTGAACGCCTACCACCACGGTGGTCTGCGACTCGATCTCAAGCGCCAAGTCTCGTACGGTTTGCGCGAGCTCAACTTTCTCGTCTTTCTTAATCCCGACGCCAATGTTGATGATATTGCCGTCTTCATCAATCTCGAGTTCCATTGTTTTAACGAGCGTGTCGTATTGGCTCTTGAGCAGCGTGAGTTTCGCGCGCTCTGCAACAAGCTCATCTTGAGAGTTTGCCTCGCGGCCTTCTTCGATACGCACCCGCTCAGCGATTATCTCGTTGCGCGCTAGGTCTTGGTCTTCGATCTGTTTTTGCAAGTCGAACTGGCGCTGCAAGACAGCAAACTCCGAGTCCACTTTCTGAGTCTTTTTCTTTGGCTCTTCTATGAGCGCTTTGTTGGCATCGAGTATGTCTTTGAGCGAGTCGCGTTCTTTATCTTGCTGAATGAGCAACTCTTCTGTTGCAGCAATCTGCGCATCAATCGACTCTAGCGCTGAAGTGTCAACCTCACCAGACTGCTCAAGCTCGCGTTTGCGCAGTTGCAGCGTGTTGAGCTCTGCAAGCGTCGCGTCGACGGCTTCATTTGCTTTTTGGAAGGTATCTTCGAACGACTCGCCAATCTCTTCAACTGCAGCGGCTGTGGCTTTTGCTTCTTCGGTTTGCTTTTCTTGAATCTCAAGTAACTCTGTGGCTTGCTCTTCAGTTAGCTCGAGCGCTTCTTTGATGTCGTCGGTTGCATCCTTTGTGAGCACGCCTGCTTCTGATCCAGAAGTGAAGGTGTCTACAAGCGCAGACTTGTTCTTGGTTATTTCGGCGTTCAGTGCGGCGTATTCTGCTTTCAGCTCGCGCGCCTCTTCTTTGTCGCCGTCTGCGTTGGCCTCATCTAACTCTTGCTTGACCTCAGCTAGTCGTTCTTTTTGCTCAGAGTAGATATCTGCAAGCTCTGTTGCCTTCTCACTGAACCGTTCTTGCGCATCTGCAAGGTCTTCACTAAAGATTTCTTTGTTCTGCTCAGAGAGTTCGCGCGCCTTGTCAATATTGATGTCATAGACATCCACAAGATTGCCGGCAGCGTCTACTTCAGTCGTGATATTGGCTTTTGTCTCTGGCGCTATTTTGGCAATCTCGCCGGCAGCGGACTTTGCTTTTGCTTTGAGCTGGTCTAGCTGTTCCTGGTCTGCTTGCGTTAGTTCCGATTTACTCGAGAGCGTCTTGATTTGGTTTTGTACGTCTTCGTACTCGCTTAGCAGGTCATCAAAGTCGCCTTGCGCTTTGACTTTCGCTTCGACATCTAACTCTGCGAGTGTTTCTTCCATACTCTCTTTAAGTGAGCTAGACACCGATTCATTGAAGCCGTCTGAAAACGCATCAGCAATGCCACCAAAGTCACCAGTGAAGAGCGCGCCTAGTGCGCCAACAACACCGCTCGCAAAACCTTTGATTTTATCCCAAAGGTCATCGATCATGTGGCGCACTTCGTCGAAGTTCTCGTACAGGACGTAGACAGCGCCACTGATGAGCGCAAGCACACCCAATATGATGGTCACAGGTGCAAGGATAGCAGCCCAAGAGGTGGTCGCGGCAAGCTCTACGCCAAAGAAGCCTGTTTCCGAAGCAACGAGCGCTGGCAATAATGTCGTGAGTATCGACGCTGCAAAGTTCTTTAGTCCTTTACCCGCGCCGGCTGGAAACAACTGCGTGATGCTGGCCAAAGACGACACCGCCGGCGCTATTTCAGCGGCAGAACCAAGGACGGCTGCAACTCCAGTACCGACAAGGTCGGTGATCTTTAAGAGCTGTTCTTCCATGTATGCGCGCGCACGGTCTATCGTGCCTTGCGCGGTGTCCATACGTTGTGCTGCTTGCTCAAATGCGCTGCCGGTGCCTTCTTGACCGGCACGAATGGCTGCTTCAAATTCTTTGAGTTTAGCTGTGTTGTCCAAAAGGATACCGGCTGTAGCCGCGTTCTCTGCGCCGAAGATTTCAAAGAGAATTTTGTTGCGCTCGGCAGCCGTACCAACATTGCCCATGCCCTCGTTGATTTTGGCAAGCGCCGCGTCGAGTCCTTGAGTGGTGAGAACCTCTCCAAGTTCTTTGCTCGATGTGCCCAGTTTTGACATAGCCAATTCAGCAGGGCCTGATGCTTTTTGCATGAGAGCAAGAACGTTTCTTAAGCCGACACCGGCCTCTGAACCCTTCTTACCACCAACTGCTAAGACTTGTATGGCAGCGTTCATAGACTCAAAGCTTTGGTTTGCACCTTTTGCCGCGACACCAGACTGCAAGATTGCTGCAGTGACTTCTGGTATCTCTGCAGCACCAACTTGAGCGCCAGCAGCCAAAGCGTTAATGACCAGCGTTGAGGTTTCGGCATCTTTCTCGGCATCACCAGAGACCAGTCCAAATTGTAGCATGGAGTCGGTCAGCGCGTTCATGGATTCTTTGGCTGTTCCAGCGCCAGAGGCAGACAACACATTGACATTTCGAGCAAGAAGTTTCATGCCTTCCGCGCTCTCTGCCATCCCTGGGCCGAGCTTGGATAGAATCCCCTGGTATGATTCGAGTTGGTCTGTTGCCTTCGTGCCAAACTCTACTGCCAAGTCTCGCGCGTCTTTGCCTAGACCTTGCAAAGACTCGCCCGTCTGGCCGGTGATAGCGCCAACATTGGCAAGTGACTGCTCGTAGTCCAAAGACAAGTTTGAGAGCTGTCCAAGCGCTTGAGATGCGCGCTCAACGACATCGAGCATGCCAGATAGGTTGAGGAAATTGGCGTTCCCGCTTTTGCCTTTCTCGTCAACCTCATCTACTTGCTCACCAAGGTCATTCATGGCAACGGATGCAGCCTCAATCTCTTCAATTTCATTTGGATCAATAAGATTGATACCATCACCAAACTGTCCAAGCGCCTGCTTGAACTTTGCAAGAAGCGCGTTGAACTTCGCAACGTCTAACGTTGGATTAAGGTTGATATCTAAGTGTAGTGCTGCAGCCATGGTTTTTCATTTTTAGGTGTTGTTGCTTAGAATGATTCGAGTGTGTGCCTCATGATTTCTTCGACTTCCCACATGTATCGCCGGCGCGCCTGCTCCATTTGCAGGTAGTCTTGCCCTGCTACCAACCAAATCAGTGCGTTTGACATCGCCTCGCGCATCAGTTCTTTGTACCTGTCTTCATGCCAGGCTCGTTGGCTGTTGAGTCGGTCGCGCTCGAATTTTCTTCGCTTGCTATCTGCTCTTGCTGTTGAGCTTTGACGAACGCTTCCCACAGACTCTTTTGTTGCTCTGCGATGAACTTCTGCTCGAATGGCGAATCCACGACTGATTGTAATAGCTGCTTGCCGTGCCTCATGAAGAAATTTTTTTTTATCTCTTCAATGCGATTCCAGTTGTCTTGCCCGCTTAGCCGTTTAAGCCCATCAAGCACAACGGTTTCAGCCTTGACCTTGTCAAAGGGCAACAACTGCCCGCTTTCGTCCTTTTCTTTCAGCACGTAGGCTACCGCGCGAAGTGAAGCGAATGTGCCGTCATTGTCAATGTCATCTTGCACATCAAGGCCACTACTTCGTTGCAATTGTTCAGACCTGTGCTCGTAGGTACGCACGGCCAGTGTTGCTTGCTGAAGCTCAAGAAAATCATAGTCATAGGCGTAGGTCTTACCTGCGATGGTGAGTTCTGCTTTCATTGCCTTTGCTTTGCTCTTCTTTGGTTGCGTACTCATCGTGGTTTCCTCTCTTAACTTTGGTTATCAAACACTTGAATAATCACCATGCTTGCCACGCCGGATGGTGGCAGGATGGCTTTGATTGTTATTGTTACTTCTGGGTACAGATCAGAGCCAGTGACTTTAAGCGAGTAGGCAATGTCTGCTTGTTGGTTTGTCTCATGCACATCAAGTCTGATGAAACCAGCCGCTCCGTTGTAGAGCGCAGAGCCATCGAAGTAGAACACCGCTTGCCTAAGGCGCGCGTTCTCTTGGCCAGCGAGTGCCGGCAACACAGTTTCCATGTCAGAGGTCGCAAGCGTGAGTTTCGCTGTCAGCTCATAGCACAACGTCCTAGGCATCCCATACATGTCTTGCGCAGTTATTGGCTCAATCTCAAAAGTGGACTGCTTAGTAAGCAGCTTCAAGAACGCTGTTTCGGCCAGAGCGCCACCGAACAAATCGACCTCTTTGAGCGGGCACATCCTGAGTTTTTGTATTTGGTCTATGGTCATAGTGGCACCACCGCTTGCAACTCAAATGAAACTTCCGGGAAACGGATATTCCCACCAGCAAATACCACAGGCAGGTTGCCGTCGGAGGCGAGCACCACTTCTTCATATTGCCATGCTGCCGCTACTTGCTCAGTGGCAATCCAAATGCGGCTTGCGCTTTGCCATAGGTCTTTCAGATACGCGAACTTGGCGCTAGTAAACAGCTCATCTGCGCTAATGGCAAGATCATACACATTCCGCGCAGCATGATGCCTACTGTACGCATAGCGACGAAGAGTCTGCCCAGCGCTGCGTTCCACCGTTGGCGTTTGAATGCATCTAAGAGCATAAAACTCTTGTGCTACATCGTTCGCACCACCAGAGTCACCACCTACTGGACGGTATTTCAAACTGATTGTCATAAGAGCATACCTCGTGATGTGAAGATTGCCTCGCGCGGGTCTAGCAGCAGTGTATCAGTATCAACAACGCTTCCAACAGCCCTAAAGACCGTCTCTTCGCTGAGCAGACCTGCAAGGCTTGTTGAGCCGTTCCACGACGGGCTTGAGGTTGTACGCAAGTACACATGCTCGCCAGCTGCGAGGCTCTTGCCTGAGAGCTCTACAAGGCCACCTAATTGCACCCCTATCGTTTGTCCTGCCGCGCCACTCTCAAGCGCGATGGCAAGTGGCAGAAGAGCCGACGGCGCGCACGCTTCAGCTCTAATCGCGCCAGAAGCGCTCATGGCTACGATGTCGTCTTTTGCAACATCACCGAGCAAGTACACGCTCCAGTTCTCGGGCGAGGCCTCCAATGGTAGAGAGCTTGGAAGCGATCCAGCTGACGCAATCTGGTCTGGTGTCTTTGCTGATATGCCGTAGTCAAACCGTCCCACACGGTGCAGTTTCAATCGTGTCTCAAACTTGGCAAGGTCACGCTCGATGCTGACCACGGTGTAGCTGCCACCATCGATTGTCACTGCACTACCTAATCCGAGTGCATTCCATGCGCGCGCAGACCCGTCAGAGTTTGCGCTAAACCCCGTGAGAGACAACGCAGTGATGTCGTAGGTGTCTTCAAAGTATCTGTCTTCGTGGCCATGAATTCTGTTGAGCAGGCCAGAGAGAAACTGGTAGCCGATCTCTTCGCCATCAAAGATCGTAGAAACAAACGCAGCCTGACGGAACTTGTCAGACTCTTTGAACCACAATCCAGAATGCACGTACTCATTGCAGTGCCACTCTTCGGCTACGCCTTCATCGTCGGTGGGATTAATACACAAGATCAATCCACCGACAACTCGCGAGCTTACCATCTGCGTTGGGCTGACTGTCAGTGCAAGTTGTGAGTCGCCATTCGGCAAGGCTGTTACCACACCGTCGCCGACTTTGTTCGAGTACCACTCATCAGGGTTTTGGTAGCGGTTTCTGATAGCGCCCCAGCCTGCAGGTGAAAACCGTGTGGCCTTGCCAGTGAAAATGTTTTTTGCCGGAACTGAGGTGTAGTCACGCGTGGCCTTGGTTGCATCTTGAATAAACACGCCATTGCCAACAATCTCACCGCGTGGTACAAACTCAAGCTCTAAGTCTGTTGGTGACGTCCAGTTGGCCTGCAAGAAGAAGCCAAAGCCATTGGCAATGGAGGCCAAGAGGCTGTGCATGGACTTGAATCGTCTAAACGAAACTTCCTTGTCTTCGGCTGAATCATCAAGCAGTCCGAAGTGTACGTATGGATCGCCTGCACCGCCGGCAGTCCCAATTTCAGGACGCAAGCTACTGGAGTATTCTAGTGGCTGATAAAACTGCATGCCAATGCGAAATGTGTTCTCGAGCGCGCGGCCGAGCCACATAGTAAACGCACTTGTAGCGGTCGATGTCCGTGAAATTGTGATTGTGTTTTCTGAGAGCTCTTCACGCATCAGTAGTTCAGTGACCTCGAGCATTTTGTCTATGAGAGCTGTCAGCGACACCAGGCGCTTAGTTTTCCACGTGTTCCAGTGTGAGCCGCCATGATTATCCTCTAGGAAATCTCGGTCTTGTACGTTCGCAGCTATCCACGCTGCGTCATCAAGCACGCCATCGATTTCGTCATTTCCATCGAAGACTGTTTCTGGTGCAAGGTCACCGAGAATCGACGCTGAAAAACTCTTCGCGGTAAGCTTTAGTTCTCTAAGAGGCTCAGCGTTTGTTGACCACTGCTCGCCAAACCATTGCCTGTCAGATTGCCGAATCTTCGCATCCACTATTCCAAAGAACACTGTGTCGGTCATTGTCGGGCTTGCAGGTGGATTGACAAATACAGCCACATACACCTTTACGCCGCCAGCAGCGGATAGGATGAGCGCTATTGCGTCCTGGTCATCACTCGTTAATGCGGCAACTTCGTTGATCGTGAGACCAAGCGTGTCTTGTGTGAATTTCCCTCCGCCAACATCTAAGTCCGTCTTTGTCTTTCCGGCCTCGATTACGCGCACCTCGGTTGCCGCATCAATGTCAACAATGTCTGCAAAGATGTCACCAACGACAACGACGACGCGCTCGCGCGCGTCGCCGATGACAGATTCATATGTGTGCTTAAATGTCACTGGTACGTTACCGCTTAGGCTGCGTCATTGAGTACGTACTTGCCGTTGAGCATGTCCGTGACATTTTGCGCTGTGAATGCTTCCGGCTGATATATCGCATCATTGTGCGCGGTGATCGCTGCAAGCTGTGAGGCAAGAGCGGTGTCACCTGCGGCTGTGGATGTAAACAAACCACCATTGAACACGAATGTCACTTGAGCGCCGGCATTGGCTTTGGCTGCATGCTCAAGCCTGTTCGTGCGCTTGCCAATGATCGAGATGTAGCCGTCCACAATAATGTTTCCAGCGTTGTCGTAACGCTCACCCCATGGCAAGCACACCAAAAACGGCCCGTCGTGGTTTTGAATAGCATCTAGATTTGCTTTCGTCGCGTCGGCTGTTACAATCGTGATTTCGGTGTACTGTTCATTGCCTGTTGCAGACGAACCTACAGAGCCGTCTTTGAGGTTCTTTCGTTTCTCGTTCGCGTCTGTCTGCAGGATTGTTCCGTCGCTGAGTTTAATCTCAACCTTTGCCGGATCAGTTGCCTCAAGTGAGGCAGGAAGCAGAACTTTGTTTCCGTCGAGCGGTGACTTCACCTCGATAAGCGTGCCAAGCGAATCGATGTCATCACCATCCTTTACCAGTAATTGAATCCACGCGCACGCCGCGCCATTAAAAATTACATCTTCATTTGCTGCCATGTCCTTAAGTCTCCAAAAAGAGTGTATGTGTTAAATAGTTGTTACCATCAGCTTGCGCGTGCTTAGCCTAGTTGCAGAGGTTGGCCAAACGCCGTGTACCAGAAGTTGTACGTCAGTAGCAAATCCAGCGGTTTAGAACACTCTGCAAACAGCTCGATCTTATCATCTGTCAATACCGGAATAATAGCGCCACCAGAGAATCGGCGTTGCTGACCAGACCCATTGACCACATAAGATGCTATAGGGTACTCTGTTGCGCCTACCTTGAGTATGATGTGTATCTCTTCTTCGGTGGCTAGAGAACTCACGCACTCAACCATCCCACCAACAACGACCTCATACTTTCCGTCACCGGTAAATGCCTCTGTCTCATCAATCAGCTGTGTTGGTTGCCCGCTATTGAGTGATTTGAGTGTGTCTGTCTTTAGCGATTCACTCGCAGGTGTGGCAGTCGTCGGCAACGCTCGATTGTTCGGTATTTCCATCATCGAGAGTTGCTTGAACGGAACGCCATCACGCAGATACAACTGTAGAATCTCAGTCTGCGTTACGGTATAGTTTTCACTTCCTTCTGCAGAGAAGGTGAACGTAGACTCCACTTGTGAGTCCAACGCATCGCCAACTGCTTTACCAGAACTATTCCCAAACGTCAGTACGTAGGCTTGCAGAGCAGCAGTATCGGCAAATCGCACTTCCACGCACCACGTCCTGTCGTACTCATCTGTAGAAGAGTTGATACTGGTTACTGCAGGGAAAGCATTCTTTGAGATGCCAGTTGCCAATGTGCCTGCCTGCGCGGACGTAGAGACATCGAGTGTCAAGGATTCATCAGAAACAGAATCTGACTCAGCGACTAAGGACATTCGAAAGGTGTATAATCAAATGTCTGAGAAGCAAAAAAGTGATTATATTTTTCGTACGGCGCGAATGATTGTGGCGGCACTTATTGCAAAAATTCACACTATCGAGTGGACTCCCGCATTACTTGACAATCCAGGTTTAAGAATGGGAATGAATTTTAACTGGAGTGGTGGAAAGGGCGTTTTCCTTGATGAAGGCTCTAAGTCGATTCGAGATTGGATCTATGAAAATGACCCTAGCCTGGCAGCAATAGTATCAGGAGTAGCTAAAGAAGGTACATTATCGCTTTACGAGGTGCCTTTTACTTTAACTGAGGAATTTGTTTCCGTTTACAGAATGCATCCGCTTGTTCCAGATGACGTTTCAAAGTATGCCTTCGATCAGGAAGGAGGAAAGATTACTGATCAAAAAGTGGCTATTGAGGAAACCCGTGACGGTAAGGTAGACACAAATAGCGCTGTATACAAAGATGCGAATTCGTCTCTTGAATGGCTTTTTGCTTTTGGAAGAGATCGAGCAGGGGCTATGACGTTAAATAATTTTCCTACTTTTATGCAAAATATTGAAGTTCCAAGAAACAAAAGAGGATCATCTCTTGCGGAGACCACCACAACTATGGATCTAGGAGCTATCGACATTTTTCGTGATAGAGAGCGAAAAGTGCCTAGATA
>JAUHYX010000318.1 GCA_030426285.1 bacterium | reverse complement strand
AATTAGACAAACCAAAAGAAGTTGTGAACAATCAGATCAATCGTTTTTGGTCGAGATTGACACGCATGCAGAAGCTCACGTTCTTTGGCGTTGGCATCCTCACGATTGCTGGTTTGATAACGCTCATTCTCGCTGCAGGAACGCCGGCAATGAGCGTCCTGGCGAGCGATCTCAATGAAGCGACTCTTGCAGAACTTACCGACAAACTCAAAGAAGCTCAGATCGAGTACAATATTACCGACAATGGCCGCACGTTGATGGTACCCAAGGATAACCTGTACGATGCGCGTATGGAGATGGCTCGTGAAGGAATAAGTGACAATGGTTCACTGGGATATGAGTTGTTTGACGAGCCGAATCTCGGCATGTCGGACTTTGTGCAAAAGCTGAATTACCGCCGCGCTATCGAAGGTGAATTGTCGCGTACAATTTCATCTCTAGAAGAGGTGCGCAAGGCGCGTGTTCACATCGTAATTCCCGAACGTGCACTGTTCGAGAAGGACCAAAATCCGCCAACAGCTTCGGTTGTATTGACTCTGTCAAAAGGTCGAACAATGGCTCAAGCCAACGTAGAAGGTGTACAAAACTTGGTGGCGAGTAGTATTGAAGGCATGGATGCAACTCAAGTGGTTGTGATTGATAACAAGGGTAATGCAATTTCCGACAAACCTCGTGACCCGAACTCACTCGCTGGTTTGTCATCAACCCAATATGAGCTCAAACAGAAAGTAGAAACATACTTAGCTCGAAAAGCCAAATCGCTTCTCGATCCAGTCATCGGGGTGCAAAACTCTAGTATTCGTGTTGATGTTGAACTCGACTTCACCCAAGTTGAAAAAACTGTGCGCGACTTTGACCCAGACCGCTCTGTCGTGCTGTCTGAGCAGTCGATCACAGAGCAAAGTACGAGCGAAGACAGCTTAAACTATCCGGCTGTTGCCCAAGAAGCACAGCGCGGGAATTCTATTGTGAACTACGAAGTAGCCTCGTCGGTTCAAAATATTGTGGGATCCGTTGGCGCTATAAAACGTCTGACTGTGGCTGCATTTATCAATGGGACAAACGCAGTAGTTATTGACGACGAAGGAAATCAATCACTCGAATACAAGCCTCGTCAAGACGAAGAAATGAATAAATTTCGCCAGATTATTCGCAATGCCGTTGGGTTTGATCCGCTGCGTGACGACAATGTTTCTGTTGTCAACATTCCATTTGATGTCGACTCAGTTGAAGAACTACCGCAGCCAACTCTGTTTGGCATTCCTGTTAACCAACAACTGTGGGTAGAGCGCGGCATTCTCATTGTGGCGATGTTGCTTGCAGTGTTCATGATGAGAAAACTCATAGCGTCTCCAGAAGTTCGCAGCCGTATCGAACAAGTGTTAGCGCCGTCCGACTTGGACCGTCAACGTGCCGAATTGGCGCGAACAAGTGTTGAAAGACAGCAACAGCTGTTGGAAGGGCTGTCTCAAGATGCCGACTTGCTCACGGCTGGACCGCAATCTGAAGAAGACAAAGTGAGACGGGCTCGAACTAGGCTCGACTTGCTGGAATCGCCAGAATCTGAAGAAAACAAACTGATAGCTCAGGAAATGAAAGAGCGCGTACATTCGTACATACAAGAAATGCCAGAAGACGCCTCGCGATTGCTTAAATCAATGATGAGACGGGTGTAACACGGAGTAAGTTATGGCAATAATGGACGTAGATAAACTCACGCACAGTGACCTGAGCGGACGGCAGAAAGTAGCATTGCTGCTGATGACTCTCGATGTAGACTCTGCCTCAAATGTCTTCAAAAATTTTGAAGACAAAGATGTCGAGTTGATCGCTGTTGAGATCGCAAATCTGCAAGGCGTGAAGTCCGAAGTTATCGATGCCGTTATCGAAGAATTCTATGCGCTCATGACTGCCCAAGGTTATTATGTTGAAGGCGGAATGGACTACGCTCTGGCTTTGCTTGAACGTACATATGGCATCGACAAAGCCCGTGAGATCGTGGATCGTATTCGCCAGTTAACAACCATTCGAGGCTTCGACATCCTGAAGAAGGCCGATTCTCAGCAGTTGGCAAACTTCCTGTCAAAAGAACACCCGCAAGTGATAGCACTGATTTTGAGTCACCTCACTTCCGAGCAAACTGCCGAAGTATTGGAAGAGTTTGACGACGAGTTGCGAACTGATGTACTTATGCGTATCGCCACACTCGGAAAGGTGAGTCCACAACTAGTTGATGAAATCGAAAATGTCGTAGATCGCATTGCAGAAGCAACAATCTCACAGAATCTTGCTGTAACAGGCGGTGCGCAAATCGTTGCCTCCATTCTCAACAAAAGTACCAATGCACAGGCTAAACTGCTCTTGGAGAGTATTGAGACAAAAGACGGAGATCTCGCTGTAGAAATCAAGCGCCTCATGTTCTTGTTTGAAGATGTGGTTATGATCGATGACAAGGGAATACAGCGTTTGCTGCGCGATATTGATAAACGCGATTTGGCGATGGCGCTTAA
>JAUHYX010000091.1 GCA_030426285.1 bacterium | reverse complement strand
CGACCACCCAAATGCGTTGGCCATCGTAGCACCGGTTGTGCTTTGAATGTCTCCCACTCTCACGTTGATTCTCTCTCCGGGCATGAATTGAGAGTCGCTTACATTCAATACAGCTGTGGTACCTGCACCTACTAACGATGAGCTCCACGAACGCGCACCAGACTGAGTGCCAAACACGGTAATATTGGGGGTTGTAACTGAACTTGTGGTGACGGCCTTGGTGAACCCAATGTCGATAGACGAAAACCCGCCGCTTACAACATTCGCCTCGGGTGAAATTGCCTGCACTGCTGGTCCGTTACTCACTAGGCCAGCGCTTGCCAAAGCTGACGACGCCACCAATCCAAGGGCTGTATGAACTGACGTCCGCCCCATGGGATTCAACACTTGGTAGAGCGAATTCAGCTTTCGTTGAACAGAACGCAGCCGGCGCACCGTGCTACGAGTTTGGTCTTGAGTTTGAAGACGAACACGTTTGCGAATCGACTTTCGAAATGCACGAAGAACAGCACTACGGGATGAAATCATACCGAAATTCCATAGGGTGTGGAAGAGTTGATCGTTTGAAAATAGCCATACAGAATTAGACTGACAAGTGTCAGTACATGCGAGGTTACTAGTACTGATTCCAATCCCGAGCTACCGTTGCAATACGCAACAGCCATCTCAATGTCTTACCGACCTCTTTTGTAGATATCCGACGAGCCAACGAAAGGACAGGTATCCGCATAGAGCGCCGAGGACAGCACATGTAGTGAAAACGGTGATTGGGTAAAGTCGATGCAGATACATATCAATTGTAACAGCAGCCGTCATCGAGCCAGTGAAGGAAAGAGAAGCCACTATATATCCAACACATACACCTATGACCTTGTACTTACGTTTTGCCAGCGTGAGGCCGAATAACACGATGACGTCGAGCAGAAACACAACCAAAATAAGCCGAGAGTATGCTACAATAAATGTGCTAAAACACAGATCGGCAATAATGATACTTGGAAAAAAACTACAAATCGTACAAAGCACAACATAGGCAAGTGCCTTTGTGAGTTGAGGCCGTGGCGATGCTTGTTCATGCATAATCATATGCGGCCCTTTACTCGTAGACATAGGTTCTAGTTTCTACAGTCCATGGAATTTTGCCAAAAGAGCGAACCCTACAAACAACAATACAGTGATGTTGTTCTACAACTACGTCAAGGATTTCTAAAATTTCTTCATCGCTTCTAAGATCGGGCATCTGTTTGTACAAATTGTCCCCATTTATGTATGCCGCAATACCAAAATCTTTCCCATCGACTCGACCGGAAAATTTACCATACTGCACCCGCAACCACACAAACTCATTTGGCATGATGTGTACAACCTGCGAGACACAGATAGCCATAAAGAACCCCAAACCAGCGGCAGCCAGTCGCTTGTACCACAATGTGCGTTTTGAATTCGTTGGTTGCTCCATGTTCTACTTTCCACAGTTGATGTAGTTGTTCACAGTTTCATTCCAAAGAGAGTCATAACCGGTTTTGATAAACTGCTCTTCGTTCGAGCCTGTTATCGCCTTGAGGCCGTGATTCACCATATACCAAGGCTCGTAGGTTGGTGGACCCAATTGACGCAATGAATCGCAGAATAAAGGTTCGTGTTCAATGCGTTCTTTTGCAGACACCAACACCTCCCCTGAACTTCTCGGCATTACACAACGGCATGCAGGCGTCAATATAGAGAATTAGAAGAGACAACGGGCACACAGGTCAGAATCCGGCATCAGCGAGAAATTCGCGAACTCTCATTGAAACTTCGTCTGCACGATCTACTATCATGAAGTGCTGTCCTCCCTCTACAATCCACAACCGCTCACCATGAGGTGCCCGAATTAGTCTGTCTCGGTCTCCATGAATCCAGAAACTTGTAGTGTTGTTTTCAGCTCCCTTCCAACACATCAATTGCAAGGTTGCCCACTTCGCAAATGTAGGGTCTGTGTCACGCAAGATCTCTGCAAGCAGACTTTTGCTGGTGGAACCGAACAGAAACTGAGTAATTGTTGTTGGTGGAACAAACCACCGCGTCGGCAACGCGACGAGTAAGGATCGACTAAGCAGTCGTCTCAGTCCAGGAAATGTAAGTGATGCACTAGACTGTGGTGCGCTGACTAATACAGAGAATTCTGGCTGCACAATTGAGGCAACCTCTTGAACAATTGCACCTCCAAAGCTCACCCCCAACAACCCAAACGGATGACGTGTATTAACTTCGTTTGCAAGCCTACTCGCATACGAAGAGAGACTCTCTTCTACACCGGGCTTAACCCACTCTACCACCTCAACACGACATGGTAGATCAAGGCTTTCAAACACTCGTGCATCTGCACCAAGTCCACTAAACGCATACAACGTAAATGTTGGTGTGTAGCGGGTCATACAGTAGGTCGATCCGTATTGCGTACCACCAACTTTTCCATGGGTGGCCGGCTAAGATACACGGTATAGTATGCCACAAGGCAACCCAACCAAGTGCTAACAATCAGGGTAATCGTTCTGTGAAGGCAAACATTGGCAAAGAGAACCACTGCAACACAACAAACTACACATGAGATTGCGAGAAACCACCTGTAGGCTACAAAATTCTTTGGCAGCAGAAAGAGTAGACAAGCGATGATGGTACCTCCTATGCTTTGCCAAACTGTGGCCGACAACTGAACTAGCCCCCAACCGAGATCTTTAGGAGAATGTAGCGCAGCATGTTTTGTCACGCTTTCGACCAATCTAACGACCAAATCCTGTACAAATCCACTGATCAGACCAATAGTTGACGCTAGTACTAGCACGACAAGCACATAAACTAAACGCACACTAAAGCTCATACTCTCGTACCCTTTTGAAAATGCTTACAATTGCTTTTCCATACGGTGGCGCTTGTACAACTTTTGAAGTGACACCAACCACAAAGCACAAAGCGCTCCACATGGGTACGGCGAACACAAACCAATGTGTTAGTGTATGGTTGGCAATCACGCCAAACAGTAAACTTACTGGCAAAAACAAAACCCAAGCAAACGTTCGTACACTCGGTATTCTTCCGGTCGTCAACTGGGCAATCACGAGTAGTGAAGCCACTATACCAGCGAGAATCGCTGAATCTCGTAACAGAAGTCGCCACCCTAAGCTCCATCTGCCAACATCAATCACAAGGTTAGACATCTCGAATGCACTCAAAGTGAACAAAACAACGAGACCATATGCGAAGTAGTAGGCACCAATCGCAACACAAACAATTAAGATGAACTTCAAGATGCGACGACTCAACCCGTTGGCACAGGTTCGTTGCAAAACATTTGCACACAAAATGCAACGGAAGTAACTTCTATCCAATGCTTATACAAGCCACTGCTGCTGTTTGCTCTGTGTTTCATAGAATCCAGAAGCAATTCACTTCTACCCTGTAACGAATTCCCAAATCATGTGTACTGCAGGTAAGACAACAGGAAAATGTTCCGTGTTGTAGAACTTTGTGCTGGCTGAATGTTAGGGGGTTTTATGAGAGTGTCGCTACACGTACTTCTCGTGCTTTTCACAACGGTAAATGTGTTTGGTGCAGATGCTGATAGAGTCTTTTCGAGTGAGTATTCAAACTATGGAACAAACCATGTGTTCTCACTAATGACTTTTGAGGATGCACCAGAAGTCAATGACCAATCAGCAAAAATTCGCGTTTTTTCTGAAGTTGCACAGACCATACATGTAACTCTTACCTCTGGCCGTTTCAATCAATCATTTGACCTAGAAGCATGCGTACCACGGACTATTGAAATATCCCGAAAACTTCTCCGAACATACACCCACAACAGTCAAAACGATTCCATTGGTGTTGTCTTCCCTGCCAACACAGTGGTGGTTTCTTCAGAAGCGCCTGTAATGGTTCATTCGCATCAAACTGGACCTGCGGGTGGATTTTTGCAACGAGAACTAAGGACCACTGAAGAAGATTGGATGGTTCAGGGTGCGAGATTTAACGGAGCCAGCACTATGTTCAAAGATTGTGACAATGCGTTGAGACCAGTTGCATTTGCGGTAGTCACGGCTTTAGACAGTGTCGAAAAACTCATGGTTGTAGTAGAAAATTTAGATGACCCAAAGGAGCACCTGTTCATCGACGCAGGGTCACTTGAGCCACATGCAACTCTTGTTCAACCTATTACACATCCTGGCTATGAAGATTTCGGTATCAACGTGTTATCAATTTCTGGCAACATTCAGGTGGAGATAGTTCCGAACTACCAGAACTGTGGTGCCGATGGTACCGAATATGGCCGCTCGCCCGTTTTTACCAGAGGTGGAGCATTGGCAATACCGAACTTACACACATTCGCAGGTGGCATAGTTGACTCACTTGTACTTCGCGGCGAATATGGAGGCGTGCCAGAGAGTCCACTCCTAGATGACTTCCTTGTTGAGGAATTGGCTTCGTACCAAGAATGGCACATTCCTACATGGGCAATGACAGATGAAGTGCTGCGACAAGTAGCCGTATTAGCTACAAAAACTACAACGCAACTCAGATTCGATGTTTCAAAGTCCGAATTGCTCCATTTCAATTCTATTCAGCTACTCGACACACACTCCTTCACCGACCACTCGTTGTTTTTTAGTGGACCGGAAGTGACAGGCGATAACGCTGCGCATGTAGTACATGTGCTAAACACATCAGGACATGATGAATCTGCCGATGTTCTTGTTTTTAACAAGGATTCACAAACATGGGAGCCAATTCAACAAATCAACATAGCACCTGCTTTGGAGCCTCTGGCATACAGTGAACTTCGCCTTGTACAAGTGCCATCACATAGTGCAATTCGCATTGTTGGCTTGCCGCACATCGTATACGACGAGTATGGCCAACCAGTGAACACCGCCATTGATGCTACTGGTAGCAACTATTTTGGATACCCACGGAGCAGGTTAACAGCACTTGATGATATTGTCCAAGGCACTATATCCGAGTGTCCAAAAATCATGTCACGAGCCAGTCTACAACCTACCTCACAGAACATCCGAAATTTTTCGGTGGTTCGAAACTACAAAAACAATACACTGAGGTGGCAAGCGCAACCAATAGACCCACTCGCTAGGACAGTTTTGAGATTCGATATATACGATCATATAGGGACCAAATTTTCTCTCAAAGACAGTGTTGTTGTCAAAGGTTGTGGTGATATAAACGAGCAATGGCACTTGCAACACAATAGTTCAAGGTACATAGAAGACATTCCACTGAATGGAACGGCACAAAGTAGCCTGGGGGTAAGTGTGAGAAATCTGGCATCTCTCAAACTATATAACATACACGCTACGGGTAGTCCTGAAGTAACATACCTCGGGCCAGACTCCATCACACTAACAACAAATCGTGTATATTTGCCGTTTGAGTTCGAAGCATCAGACACATATGGGAGCTTTGGCGCAACACTCTTTGGAACCACTGCTTGTGGAACTGAAGTGAAATTGAATACCATCGTATTTGAAACCGTTCAAGGCTATGTGCGATCAACACAAAGAATTGAGTTTGAAGCAACCAGTCTGATGCCAATTGATACTGTGTTTGAATTTTGGAATCCTACACACTATCCAGTTCGTGTTGACAGCATAATTTCAAAAAGTACTGGATCAAGAATAAGTCTAGGTCTTGAGAATTACGACTTTCCGCTTGTTGTGCAGCCTGGAGAGAAGCACACTACGAGCCTAACCTACAGACCGGAATACAGGAAAGAGTATCGCGATACAATCAAAGTTTACATGAACAATATAAATTCAATGATTAAGACGTTTGTTTTGGGAGAAGGACCTATAACAAGTGTACCTGACCATACGTTGCTCAACAATAAAAACTCAATTGCAGTGTGGCCAAATCCCGTGGAACTAGGTGCAATGATCACTGTCAAGTCAAATTTGCCATTCACAGGTTCGGTAACATGGATTAATTTACGAGGGGTTGTACTTCACAAGCAATTTTTTAACAACGAAAAATCCAAACTATTGCAAGTGCCAAACACCCTCTATCCCGGTACATGGATTGTCGTATTCGAAAGTGATCTGGGGAAACTTCACATAGAAAAAATAATGATTCAGTAGGCTGACAAGATCCGGTATTAGACTTTGGAATCCTTCTTAAATAGTTGTGTTTCGAGCAGTGGTGTTTCTTTCCATGACTACAGATTCAACAAGTATTTTTCTAGGCGTTCGTACAATTGATCAAGCACAACTGGTTTGCCTAGGTGATCGTTAAAGCCGTTTTGCAAGTATGTTTGTACGTCTTCCAACAACACATTTGCAGTGAGAGCTACAACAGGAGTGTTGGGACTCTTTTTCTTGATAATTTTGCAGGCATCTAGGCCATCCATCTCCGGCATCTGTATATCCATCAATACAAGGTCGGGTGTGCTTGATTCGAACAATTCAACAGCCACGGCTCCATTTTCAGCAGTGACAATCGTAGCATTTGTCTTTTCCAACATGGTTTCGATAATCATGAGATTCACTTGATTATCTTCAGCAACGAGAATCTTTTTGCCGGTCAAGTTAGGTGCATCTGATCGTTTCGATTCTTCATTGCGAACATCTGACTGGGAGCAGTTCAAAGGCAACACAATCTCAACAGTTGTACCAACCGACAATTCGCTTGATATGTGTATTGTCCCATTCATCATGTCCACCAGATTCTTGGTAATAGCCATGCCCAACCCAGTTCCTCCAAATTTCCGGGTAGTCGACAAATCCGCTTGAGTGAATCTATCAAACAGACTACTCAATGTCTCTGAGCTCATGCCAATACCTGTGTCTTTCACTACGATTGTTAGGCTTGTATTTTCGCCTCCCAACTGCGACGCAATTGCAATGCTTACCGAGCCGTTCTCAGAAAACTTGATTGCATTTGAAACTACATTGGTAACAATCTGCTTTACGCGTGTCGAATCACCTATCCACGCATCGTGAAACCCTGGACTCTCGCTCACCTCAACATTTACACTGTTCACTGTTGCAAGCTGGGAAAGAGAAGAAACAACATGCTTAACAATGTGCTTGGCAGAGAATGTAACGTATTCCAACGAAAGCATATTTGCTTCAATTTTTGAGAAGTCTAGGATATCGTTTACAATTGTCAAGAGTGAATGTGCCGACTCAACTGCAGAATCAAACAGCATGCGTTCTTTGTCGCTGCGAAAGTCGTCCTGAAGCAGTTGCAGCGTACCAAGTATGCCATTCATTGGAGTGCGAATTTCATGGCTCATAGCGGCTAGAAACTGACTCTTCGCAACATTGGCTGCTTCGGCTTCCCTCATGGCTACGCGCAATTGTTCCTCCGCCTTTTGTCGTTCAGTCATGTCTTGCACAACTGACCATATGTATTCGGCTCCATCTAGTCCTGTAATTTTGATACCAGACAACAGTACCGGGAACCTATGTCCATCCTTGTGAAAGTACTCCTTTAGATACGGTCCATAACGGCCTTCAGACTTCATGTTTTGAAGCTGTAGCTGCTCCTGGTCCTCATACTGTTTGGGAGTGAGTTGCCAGTAGTCCATGGAGTTCAACACATCAACATCGTATCCGGTGAACTTGCTGAACTCGTTGTTCACATATTCAAAAGATCCGTCTTTCATCCTATTGATCGCGATTCCAACTGGAGCTAGGTTGACAAATTCTCGAAACTTCTGCTGCTCAAACATATAGGCGGCTTGGAGAGTTTTTTGCTCCTGAATATCTTCGAGGCTACCAACCATATATGTAGCAATACCGTCCTTGTTAAATTCGGCCTTGCCTTTGACGCGATACCAATGATACGTGTCGTTTTTACGGCGCAAACGGAGCTCAACTTCGTACTTTACGCCATCCTTTAAATGCGCTTGAAGAGCACTCAGTACGGAATCTTTATCGTCGGGATGTAGGCGCGCTTCCCACTCATCATACGACGCAAAAATTTCTTCATCCGCAAAACCCAACAACTGGAAGAACTTGGGCGACCAATAGTTACCATTTGTCTGCACATCCCATGTCCACAACCCCACCCCGGTACCTTCGATGGCGAGATTGTACCTGTGATTGCTCTTTTCCAACTCGCGTGAATAACTAAGGGTAATCTCTTTCTCGCGCTGTAGTTCAGCTGTTTTGGCTTCTACTTCAGCGCGGATTTGTTCATTGAGCTGTTCCAATTGTTCTTGTCGCTGTATCTTCTCTGTGATATCAGTGACAAATGCGAATAAGATTTCTTCATCGCCATTTTCTATGAAGTGGGCCTTGATGCGGACTGGAAAGACTGTTCCGTTCTTGTTTTGGTGTTTCGTTTCAAATTCAACCTGCTTTTTTTCGCGCATGTCATTCCAAAACGTCGGCCACACTTCTTTGGGGAATAGAGGATCCCATTCCCACACTTTCATGCCAACGAGTTCTTCGCGCGTATACCCCAGCTTCTGACAAGCCGCTTCGTTGACGTAGAAAATTTCTGAATCTGAGCGCATCCAGAACACTTCATCGGCGGCATACTCGAGTGACAGTTGTAGGTACCGAAAAAGGTCTTTCACATCCATGGGTGGCAACGAAGCTGATGTTAAATCTATCTTGCCTAATCTTGATAGGTTTACATTCAGTGGTGGACTGTTCTTCATAGCATCACTACTCGGAGTATAGCCTCAGAACTACAGAAGAGATCTGTACCAACTATAGTGACATTTTTATGTTCTAACGTACCCACAATCCTACGTCCCTAGCGGTCGACAAACTACTGCCAGAACATACGCTTTTTTTTTCCTCCATGCCACAGTAATGTCGCAACGGTTGCAGGGCTCAAACATCTCGTCAACAAGAACCAAACAAAGCCATCATCGCACCCTCCCATGCCCGCAAGGGCATAATTTCTTAGCCCAGGGTGAGCGAGCGCCAGCGAGTGTAACCCTGGGTAGCGTGCCCTCCCCTCTCTTTTTCATTCGTTTGCACCCGCAAGGGTGCGATCGAGGTGTTCAACTTGAAACGCATAGTGGTCGCACCCTCCCGGGTGCTACATGGTAGTGGGTGGTGGGGGTGGTCGCTCCCCAGGGTTGCTCTCGCGCTAGCGCGCTCGTTTACCCTGGGCTAAGAAACTGTGCCCTGGCGGGCACCAAATGCAATCTACCACAACTAGCGTTTACCTCGACGCGTTCCTAATACCTAAAACTGGTCTTCATGTGTCCCTCTCAACGTCTCACGACCATTCCCCGACATGACCGTTGAATTCCCACACGGGAAAATGTCTATCCTCATTTGTTCTTCGCAATGTCATATTGCTATTCCCAATCCTGCCCGAAGCACCACAATCCATCATTTTGACTATCCTACATGTTCCTCTCGATGTCGCACGTCTATTCCCTGCCATGCCCGTAGGGCATAATTTCTTAGCCCAGGGTGAGCGAGCGCCAGCGAGTGTAACCCTGGGTTGCGTGCCCTCCCTCACCTTTTTCTTTCGTTTGCACCCGACAGGGTGCGATTGGGGGGTTCAACTTGAAACGCATAGTGGTCGCACCCTACCGGGTGCTACATGGTAGTGGGTGGTGGGGGTGGTCGCTCCCCAGGGTTGCTCTCGCGCTAGCGCGCTCGTTTACCCTGGGCTAAGAAACTGTGCCCTGGCGGGCACGAGGGGATTCTCCCTCTCTTGCGCCTATCAAGACATGTCCGTATTGCTCACAACACCGGTTCTCAATTGGTCACCTCAATGCAGCACGGCTGCTCCCTGCCATGCACGTAGAATACCATCTCATTCTCTTGACAATCCTACGGCGTCGTCTCAATCTCACACGGCTACTCCATGGCATGCCCATAGAATACCAACCTTCAATTTGACAATCCTAGTTAGTTCTTCTCAAGGACGCATATTTTTTCCCTGCCATGCCCGTAGGGCATTGTTTCTTAGCCCAGGGTGAGCGAGCGCCAGCGAGTGTAACCCTGGGTAGCGTGCCCCCCCCCCCCAACATTTTTTCTCGTTTGCACCCGGCAGGGTGCGATTGGGGAGTTATCACGCTTCAACTCGCATTACGATGAACGAATGTGTACGCTTCCCCAAAAAGGACATATCATGCCACACTCATACTCTCGAATTCTCGTTCACATTGTCTTCTCAACTCGTGGCAGAATTCCAATTCTACGAAACTCGTTTCGTGAACAATTACACGCTTACATCATCGCTGTAGTTGAAAATATAGGAGGTTCTATAATTGCAATAAATTCCGTTCGAGATCATATTCACATGTTGGTTGCCCCTCCAAAAAATCTCATTGTCGGCGACTTGATTAAGAAAATCAAGGTATCATCTACCAAGTGGATCAACTCGGAATCCTTGGTGGATGGGAGATTTGCTTGGCAGGGTGGGTATGGATGCTTCTCCGTAAGTGCACGGAACTTCGAGAATGTTGTACGCTACATAGAACATCAAGAACAACACCACAAACGATTGACATTCGAGGAAGAGTACAAACATCTTCTGCAACAACTCGGAGTTGCGGACATTCCCAAGTACTTGTAGCTCTCAAAGCCATCATCGCACCCTCCCGGGTGCTACAGGGTGATGAGAAGGTGGGGTGGTCGCTCCCCAGGGTTGCTCTCGTGCTAGCGCACTCGTTTACCCTGGGCTAAGAAACCGTGCCCTGGCGGGCACCAAATGCAATCTACCACAACAGCTTTTACCCCGGCGTGTTCCTAACACCTAAAACTGGTCTTCATGTGTCCCTCTCATTGTCTCACGGCCATTCCCCGACATGCCCGGTGAATTCCTACACGGGAATATGCCAATCCTCACGTGTACCTCGCAATGTCATATCGCAATTCCCAATCCTGCCCGTAGCACCACAATCCATCATCTTGACAATCCTATGTGTTCCTCTCGATGTCGCACGTCTTTTTCCTGGCATGCCCGTAGGGCATTGTTTCTTAGCCCAGGGTGAGCGAGCGCCAGCGAGTGTAACCCTGGGTTGCGTGCCCTCCTCACCTTTTTCGTTCGTTTGCACCCGACAGGGTGTGATCAACTGCCAAATCTTGCGCGCGATGCCTGCTATCTTTTAACAACAATCTCAGATCGGAGTAAATCACCGTCTCGGTTGAAAACGCCAATACAATACACGCCACGTGGTTGCTGCTCGAGATTTACCTCATTGTTGTGAGATTCTGCGACTTTGACACCCTTTACATTCCAAACAACCATCCGGAGGTTCTCGTCTGAATCAACCAATACTATCCCGTCAGTGGGATTCGGAAACAGGTAGCCATGGCTACCCGTATTGTCTTGCACATCAACAGTCTCATCCAGGGTGATTTTCCGAAGTCGGGCCCCGTCGCCTATGTACAGCACACTCTCATCTGGTGAAATGCCAATGCCTTGTGGTTCGTTTAACAGCGCTTCTTCACGACTGCCATCTCTGTAGCCTTTAACGCTTCCTACTAACACGGAAACATTTCCTTCAACATCAACCTTATACACCTTGGTATCTCGGCTCGAAGTTCCATAGATACAAGAGTCTTTTGCGCGATACACCATATGTCCAAAACTAAACCCCAGCAGATCTGTCCAATGGGTCACAGCTCCACTCTCAAGGTCAACTTTAAATAGCTTGTTTTTTGACGACACAACTAGCTCCCTGTTCCCGTTGATCACCATAGCTTGGTATCGATAGAGAACCGATGTATCTGCTAGGATTGACACCTCACCATCTGGCGTAATCTTGTGAATCTGATGTCCGTCGTATAGCGGGGGAGCGCCAAAATTGGAGACATAAACATCGTCGTTGTCATCTACTGCGATTCCCGCTGGGCCATCTAATCCTGATGCAATTGTCAACATTGTTCCTTCACTGATATCATATTGGAAGACCGTGTTGTTGTCATAGTTGGTGACAATGATGTCACCATTTGACAATTCATCGATGTCTATTGGGCCGTAAAATCCGCCGAGAAAGGTTGGGTCGAACATGTTGCTGTGCGGATCAAACAAGCCAATGAACACTGCGTTTCTAAGTCCGCCAGAAGCAGTATATACATTGCCGTGTTTGTCAACATGCATTCCGTCTTGTGAGTGCGGAAGATAAGAGAGTGTCTCAACGGTTTGAGACTTGGCTACGGAGACGCTCATGGCGAACAAGAGAAGCGCGAACGACAGTTTCATAACAAGTAATCCCGAGAATTGTGAGCAGTAGTTTTAATCGAGAATACAGTAATAGCGCCACATTGAGGTAGTGATTTATGATTCAGAACCTCTTTTTAGGCATCTGTACATGTATCGGCACACATGTGCTTGGGTTGTAGGACGGTGTAACTCAATCGGTGAAGCGAGAGTCTCAATAACTCAACGTCACAATGCTACCAAGCAAACAACAAGACACTATGTTGGCGAGCCCAATTGCGATATTCACGTTAGCAGTAACGTGTACATTTCTATATATTCTCAACATCGTTCCCGCTGCAAAGAGTGGAAAGAATCAGTACCTAAACATACTCTTGGTGTGTTTGGGTCTACATCTGATTGCTGAATTGTTTATGATTCACGATGTCATTGGTGTACGCACATATGCTGTGTATGCTCTCAGTTTAGTACTTGCCTACGGACCATCTATATATTTCTACACCAAGAACTTCACTGGCAAACCAACTACACATTTTGCTTTGCATTTATTGCCGCAATTGTTCGGACTTTGGAGCATTTTTTTTATACATCGCAGTGGTATTGCTACACTGCAAGAATGGATGCTCAGCGGTTTTTACGCAGGCTCACTACTTGTCTACTTTGCATTGAGTTACCGGGAAATCGTCAGTCATCAGCAGGAGAAACACCGTCGTTGGATGCGTACAGTTGGCTATGGGTTTGGCGTGCTGGTAATGTTGTACATTGTCGAAGCAGTAGTGAT
>JAUHYX010000317.1 GCA_030426285.1 bacterium | reverse complement strand
GGTTCAGATGGTTCGATTGATAAATAACATGTTTCTGTTCCTGAGTCCAACTTGAAGTCACGAGTGATCCACTCATCGCCCCAGTCGTACTCATACACTTCAACAACCTGCCACGAATCTAGGTCTATAGACAAGACGGAGTTGACGTCTAACTGAAACAATGCAGGCGCACCTGACGCTACTGCATCGCGCTTATCTTTTCGCTTAAAAAGTCCAAACATAGTTCTCACTGAAGGTGTGTTGACATTGTGAATTCAAAATACGCCAATACCTACAGAACAAAAAACAAGCACTACTCTAGGGCCTTTTTAGCCTATACTTTGGGATTGTGGTTTGGCGTAAACGACAATTCTTGGAATGACATCCTTTCGCGAGCTTGGAGCTCTCTACTAGCGAATGGTTCTTCCAAAAGTGCCGGGTCACCCAAACGTCCAAACACCACAAATGTTACAGGTTCGAACGGAGATTCCAACGCAAATGTTGAGTCCACATACTCCCTGTCATACCCAGCTATAACATGGCAATAAATATCCAGAGCTTGGGCTTGCAAGAGCATGTTTTGTGTTGCCATGCCAATGTCGTGTTTTGCTGAGGGATTCTTGACATTGTTTGCCTTAAACGTATTGCGTGCAGCAATAAGAACTATGGCCGATGCATGTTTTGCCCACGCCTTGTTCCCTTGAAGCAATGCATCCATGTGAGTGTCAAATGCCTCTTTGTTGGACTTCAGGGCCCAGCTAAAACGCCAAGGCTGATCGTTCATCGAACTTGGAGCCCATGTTCCAGCTTCCAGAATTGTATAGAGCTCATCTTGTGTGATGGGTTCGTCGGTATAAGCGCGTGGACTCCATCGTGATTTGATCAATTCGTGCACTGGGAATTCTGTTTCTGCTACTTTTGACACAAAACCAACCTATTGCAGTGGAACTTCAACTAAGAGCACTCTCGATGAAGTTTTTGGCAAGAGCGAAAACCTGTTGGTTGCGCTCACTCCAGCTCCATCTCGCTCCGCAAGAAGTGTGTCGCCAATAAGCACACTTCCCTCTATCACGAACACGTATACCCCATTGCCTTTATTATGCAACTCATACGCAATCTCTTTGTTTCCGGACAATGTTGCCATAGAAATCCAGGCCTGTTGATAGATCCACAATCCCTCTCCTGTGTTCTGCGGGTGAACCACTTCATGCAGAACATCTGGCACGGCGAGATCAGGAAGAGTCATTTGTTGATATCGCGGAGTCAAGCCTCTATCGCGCGGGTAAATCCACAATTGCAGAAACTCAGTTGGCTTGTCGGGGTTTGGATTGTACTCGCTGTGAAACACCCCAGAACCTGCGGACATCACCTGAATTTCACCTTCCTTGATTGTAGCTACATTGCCCATCGAATCCTTGTGTTCCAAGTCACCTGAAAGTGGGATTGAGATGATCTCCATGTCACGGTGAGGATGACTAGGGAATCCGGCTCCTGCTTCTACCCAGTCGTCGTTCAACACACGAAACAGTCCAAACCCATTCCGATTGGGATCATAATAGTTGTCGAAACTAAATGTTCGAGATGTCTTTAACCAGCCATAGTCTGCGGTTCCGCGACTATTGTTCTTGTGAAGTTCAATCTTCATGTCGTCCTCCTATTTTACGTGTTACAACACGCTTTAGTCAAACAACTATTGTAACGAACCCAAGTTGTATGGTATATTGCGACATGAGGTATCACCACAATATCTATATAGCTGTTTTGTCATGTTTGTGCATTTTGCCCGCCTTTGGGCAAACTCCTTCAGACAGCATACAAATGATGATTGATTCTGTTGAGACAACGACAGGTTACCAACGTTACGATGTTCTGAAACGGATTTTGCATTCGTATGCCAATTATGATCCCGAGTTACGACTCAACATGGCTCGCAAAGCAAAAGACTTAGCAATAGATCTGCAGCTTGATACTGCATTGTCAGATTGTGACAAGAACTTGGGCATTGCTTTCTATTATCTCAACGAACTCGATAGTGCAGAGTTTTATTTCCGAGATGCCTTGGCCAAGTACGAAAAGGAAAAAGATATTCGCCAAGTTATTGCGTGCAATACCAATCTTGGTATCATTGCTATGCAAAGTGATGATTTGGCAGGTGCTACGGACTACTACTTAGAGGCACAAGCTCTTCTGTACTCCTTGAATGATTCGTCTGCCGTAGCCAAAGTGAGCCACAATATTGGCACCTTGAAATACCGGCTTGAGAAATTTGATGAGGCCTTAATCGAGTTCAAACGCACGCTAGAGATTCGCCGCAACTTGCCAGACGAACAGATTATACTCGGAGGTGTGTACCACAACATAGCTAACCTGTACAACCTGATGGGCAACCAAAAGGAAAAGTTTAGACGTCAATCGATTCAAGAGTTGAAAGAGGCAGGCAATGACAGTGCTGTCTTTTACTATGACATGGCCGCAAAGTACATCGATACGGCTCAAATGTTGATGAGAAAAACTGGAAATGACAGATTGTTGCCATCCGCTCTCGTTGTTCAGGGGCACTTGCATTCATTGTGGGG
>JAUHYX010000316.1 GCA_030426285.1 bacterium | reverse complement strand
CGACGATGCCGATCGCAATACAATTGCAGAACACGAGAATAGACCAACGCTTTTCGAAAGTGTTGAGAAGTGGCTCGAACGGCTTCCTTTTACAGAAAGCACTGGTAGTAATTTCACGTTTTGGGATGAATACCGCAAGGCTGTGGAGGCACTATATGAAAGAGATAGGGCTCGCCTGGTTGAGAGCAATGACCTCGATGAGGCGAATATACAGCCACAGCTAAAACAAATTGAAGCATCGTTGCGCTCATTCGATGCCATTCTCAATGAAGAAGAATACAATCAACTGTTGGAGTCTGGAGCGCGACGTTTGTCATTTAAGGCAACCCGAGCGGCGTTGTTTATCATGTTGTACCGCGACTACCCATTGCTCAACATGCCATTTCAGTTTCTAACCGCGCTGACCGAGTTTGACGAAAAACTCTCTATTTGGAGATACCGTCACGCCCAAATGGTTTCTCGCATGATTGGTTCCAAGATCGGTACAGGCGGGTCAACAGGACACGATTACCTTGTTCGTGCGAGCATGCAGCACAAAGTGTTTTCGGATATCACGTCAATGTCATCATACTTAATTGCTCGCAAAGAATTGCCGGAGCTTCCTGACGATATTCAGGGAGGACTCCATTTTGCTTACAACCAATCGTAGTAGGCTCAAACAGTTACAATCAGCTGTTTCTCAAGGCGCAAAATTGTTGCAGCATTTGTTGCTCGATGTAGTGTGCGACGCGACATGCGTGGTATGTCGTGAAACGCTGTCTACAAAGCAGTCAGGCGTCTGCTTGGAGTGTTCGCAGCATTTTGTTTCAGCTCCTCTACCGGCAGAACTGCTCAAGCGCGTCGCCAACGAGGAATCGGGGCCACTTCATACCGTATGTGCTTTGTACGGTTTGTATCCGCAAGCTCCGTTTTTTGAAGTGTTGCATGCGATCAAATACCATCATACAATGGATTTAGCGGCAGAAATGGGTAGGCGCTTGGGTCAGTTCGTGAGATACTCAAGCCGGCCAGTCGACGGCATTATACCAATTCCACTGCATCCGGCTAGACGCAGAGAAAGGGGCTACAATCAATCTGAATGCATTGCCAACGGCATCGCGGAAGTACTAAACGCACCTGTGTATTGCAATGTTATTCGACGGGCGCGAAACAATACAACACAGACAGACTTGAAGCACAGTGACAGAAAAGCCAATGTTAGCGGAATATTCACGCTGCGGTCCGATGCTTCTGTGCCGTGCGGGCATATGTTGGTGGTAGACGATGTGATGACGACTGGTGCGACGATTCTTGAGGCAATAAGAACCATGAATTGTGTTTCTAAGGACACAATATTTTCTATCGGCGTATTAGCAACAACAGGAAAACAATAACAGCGCTATGGCTTCCAACGATTTTTTTAGAAAAGTCCTGCTCGTCACACAGTTGATACCACCTGGCCGCGTCACAACATATGGCTTAATTGCCAAGAGTTTGGGCATGGCCTCGAGTGCCCGTACCGTTGGCTGGGCGCTAAATCAGGCAGCTGGAGATGTTACTGTGCCTGCGCATCGAGTAGTGAACCGACTAGGGGAGCTATCGGGAAAAGCCCACTTTGCGACTCCTACTCTGATGCGGGAATTGCTAGAAGCCGAAGGTGTAACATTTATCAATGAGGCTGTGAACCTCAAGGAACACTTGTGGTATCCTTCTGAGCTAGAAGACTAAGCTACCAAATGATGCTTTCAGCTGCTCGCTCTGCCTTTTCAAGTGCTTTTTCTGCAGTTGCAGCGGTTGCTGTTATGTGTCCCATTTTGCGGCCGGGCCGCGAGTCTTTTTTACCGTACAAATGAAGAGCAGCGCCAGGCACTTCTAACATAGACCTAACATTGTCTGGAACTCCAGCTCCAGTGCGCTCACCGAGCAGGTTGACCATTGCAGCAGCACCTTTGACCAGCGAGGTGTCTCCCAATGGCAAATTCAACACCGCTCGCACAGCATTTTCGAACTGTGAGGTTTCGCATCCTTCTATAGTATAGTGTCCTGAATTGTGTGGCCTTGGCGCAATCTCATTGTACGTGAGCATTCCCTCTGCCGTCACAAACATCTCAACGCCGAATACCCCAATTCCCTGCACAGCTTCAACCGCATTGCGAGCGAGTACTTGTGCTCGCTTTTGTATTGCCAAGTCTACTGGAGCTGGTGCAACAACTGTATGGCAAATATGATCGCGCTGAACCGTTTCAACACAAGGATACACAACAGTTTCTCCACGTTTATTCCGTGCAACCATCACAGCCAACTCGCGCTCAAAGTTTACAAAGGCCTCGGCCATGAGCTCGCGCTCGCCTTTCTTACTCAAATGCTGAAACTGCTTTTCAGCTTGCCATGGTTCTTTGATTGTTGCGTTGCCATAACCATCGTATCCAAACTTCCGCGATTTAAGAACAAATGGAAACCCGTATTTTTCTCCGAATGCAATTGCTTCGGCAGGAGAAGCAATAGCCTGAAACGCCGGCACATCGATGCCGTTTTTCTGCATCACTTCCTTTTGCGTGAGTTTGTCTTGTACCAATCGCA
>JAUHYX010000090.1 GCA_030426285.1 bacterium | reverse complement strand
ACTTTGAAACAGATTTGCGGGGATATTTGGGATGTCGACAGTCACAAAGTGTTTGGTTTGACGCTGACTCACATCATGTAGAGCCTGAGCAATCAGTTTTTTACCAGTCCCAGTTTCTCCTGTAATGAGAACATTGAGCTCCGTACCGCCATACCGCATGATATCGTCGGCAATGGCCATCATTTGCGGACTGCGACCGATAATCCCGTTCTTTTTTAGCACTTCATCAACTTCGACTGAGGCGGCCTCTGTGTTTACACGCTCCATGGCGGTGTACAGTACTTCGCGGAGCCTTGCTTGGTCGATGCTGCTCTTTTCTATGAAGTTCATCGCGCCCAAACGTGTCGCTTTCACGGCTGCGTCAATCGTACCGATACCAGTAATCATTACGACCGGAATCTGTGGCCAATTGCGCATGGCGCGTTCGAGCACGTCCATACCATTGAGAACGGGGTGGTTGAACTCAATATCAAGCAGAACCACACTGATACTGCGGTGATGCAGTTCCAGGTATTCCAAGGCCTCCTCTGGGTTGTGACGGGTCTCAAACTGCCACCCTTCAGCAGCAACCACGTCGGCCAGAGTTAGGCAAAACTCTCGGTTGTCGTCGGCAATCAATACTTTCATGCACACAATTCCATTATAGCAGGCTGTTAATCGACGAGCGATTTTTCGACTCTGTGAATCCTCACAAACGTCGCCTAAAACACATTGTCGGTTTACGGAAGGCTGGATTCCAAACCGACTTCAAATATAGCTTTATTTCATTGAATCGCAGAGCTCAACGGTCGTAGTGCCGACGATTGTGCCAAATGTTTCGAATGCGAGGTGCAACTCATCCTTGTTGCGTTGAATTGGAAGGACGGAGCTGTACACTCCGTCCCATCATTTTCTATTGGTTTCAGGTGAATTGCGCCGCTAATCCAGTACTTCGAGGGATTCTAAGTACGTGTAGAGCTTGCTAAATTCTTCGTTGCCTATGTTTTGAAAATCAGGATTCCACAACGCGCGCAGATACACGCCTTTGCGGTGATTCACAAACTCGACAAATCGAGAACGTTCCCCAGGCGAATGCAGTACTTGTACTTTCGCAAAAGTCTGACGAACCTTCTGTGTGGCTTCGCAATATGTGTCGCTCTCGAGTCTACCTAGCGCTGATACAGTTTGGTTTTCAGCCTTCATGGATGGCTTGTCGAACGACGAAAACTCTGCCGTAGAAACCAACTCGTATCCACGTACTGAACCGTCTGCATATACATTGCCCCAGCGAACGATGTCATCTGCGTTCTTTGCATCAACACAGTCTGGTTGTGACATCTGCGTAGAGCAAGCAACTATACACAAGGACGCTATGACAACAAGAAATCTCATTGGGCATCAATATAAGCTAAGAATGCATCCACATACTGCATAGTTCGCTCCTTTCCGAGCAATGCCATCGTGTCCATCATGCTAGCCCCAACTGACTTCCCAGTAACGGCCAATCGGATTGGATTCATGAGCATGCCCATCTTAACGCCCGATTCTTTCGAATACGCTTTTACTTCGGCTTGCAGGTTGTCAGCTGTAAATTCTTCCAACGCTCTGAAACGCTCTATCAACGGCATCAAATTAGAGCGCGTGTCTTCTTTCCATGCTTTCTTGATGTACTCGGGATCCCACTGCGTTGTTGGTGTAAACATATAGTCTCCCAACGTGAGAATGTCGGCTGGGAATGTCACGCGTTCGCGCAGTAGAACGACCACATCAGCGAGATAGTCGATATCTACGTCGTAACCCATTTCAGCGGCTTTGTCAGCGATGCCCGATGCAACATCTTTTGGATCCTTGCTGCGCAAATACTCGCCGTTCATCCAATCCAGTTTCTGCGTTTCGAACACTGCACCCGATTTATTGACGCGTTCTAGGTTAAAACCATCGATCAACTCTTGCATGCTGTACAATTCGCGATCACCACTTGGATTCCAGCCCAGCAGAGAAACGAAGTTCACAAATGCTTCAGGGAAATATCCTTTTTCGATATAGTCACCCACGGCAACACTGGCGTGACGTTTGCTGAGTTTTTTGCGTTCAGCATTGAGCAACAAAGGCAGGTGAGCAAATACCGGTGGTTCCCAGCCAAATGCCTGATACAACAACACGTGCTTTGGTGTGCTCGGCAACCATTCTTCACCGCGAATAACATGTGAGATGTTCATCAGGTGGTCGTCGACGATATTGGCCAAATGATATGTTGGAAAACCGTCTGATTTCAGCAAAATCTGGTCGTCAACTTCACGTGAGTTCACGATGATATCACCGCGAACTAGATCTGTAAAGCGCACATCTTGGGCAACTGGCACTTTCAAGCGAATAACTTTTGGAGCACCCTCTGACAATAAACGCTGTGTTTCCTCTTCACCCAATGTGAACTGATTGCGCATAATCGTGCGATCGTACTTGGGGGCAATCCCAGCTGCTTGTTGCCTTTCGCGCATAGCATCCAGCTCTTCCGATGTATCAAAAGCATAGTATGCAGTGCCATTGTCAATCAAAGTTTGCGCATGTTCAGCATACAAGTCGAAGCGTTCGGACTGCTTGTACGGACCGTATTCGCCACCAACGGTTGGACTTTCATCGACCTCGATACCAGCCCAATCCAATGCCTTCAGAATGTTTTCCATTGCACCTTCAACAAAACGCGTGCGGTCAGTGTCTTCAATGCGAAGCAAAAACGCGCCTTTGTGCTTGCGTGCAAACAAGTAGTTGTACAGTGCTGTGCGAAGGCCACCAACGTGAAGATAACCAGTTGGCGATGGCGCAAATCGAACGCGTACGTCCATAACAATTCTTTCCTTTATTCTGTGGTTCTGTGCGAACCCAATTAAATCTTGTATTAGTTGTTGCCAACCAAGAGGCTGACTTCGGCAAATGTTCGTTCGGTTTCTTGCAGGCGCACAGTTATGCGGTGCAAGTTGCTGTAGTCTCCAAACAACGGAGCGATAGAGTCGAGAACATGTTTGGCTAAATTTTCGGCTGTAGATGGAAAATCAACGTAGTTCACTTTCATGGGATGCTCTTTGAAAAACGCAACCATGGGCTCATCGTTGATATCACAAAGGAAGCTGTGGTCGAGTTTGTCTACAATCGGCTGAACGATCGACTTCACGTCAAAATAATCAACCACCATACCGTTCTCGTCAGCGAGTCCTTCTAACTCAACACGCATTTGATACGAGTGGCCGTGTACATTTCTACAACCGCCTTCGTGAAAAGGCAAGCGATGTCCCATTTCCCAATGGAATTCTTTGCCAATTGTAAACACTTGTTGTGCCATCTTGTTACTCACCCTTCTCGTAGCGCGCTTCGATGATAGAGTGCAAACCACCACGCGGGGTCCACTCTGCCGTGATTTCCATCCACTTTGGCTCGCAAAGTTCGACTAGGTCATCGAGAATCTTGTTTGTGATGGCCTCGTAGAAAATCCCTTGCGTTCTGTAATCGTGGTAGTAGTATTTCAACGACTTCAACTCAACGCACTTTTTGTCCGCAACATATTGAATCGTAATGGTTCCAAAATCAGGCATTCCTGTTTTCGGGCACATCGACGTAAACTCCGGGTACACATGCGTAATCACGAAGTCGCGTTGTGGATACGGATTCTCAAATGTTTCTAGGTGCTTCATTTCACCAAAGTCCTAATTGTGTGTAGATCTACAGCCTGCAAAAATACAGTTTTAAACTGTCTTTTCGCAATGAGGTTGCTAGGATGATAGGCTGAAAGGAAATTCGTAATTTGCAATATGGAACAAACATCATCTCACCAACTGGCCAAGTTGACAGTCAAAAATGCCAGTTTTTATGCATACCATGGCGTCCAACAAGAGGAACAAGCACTGGGTGGAAAATTCCAAGTGGATCTTGTGTTGTGGTACAATGACACCAAGGCTGCCGAGACGGATCAGCTTGAATTTGCGCTCAACTACGAAGAGGTTGTTGCTGTAGTCGCAAATATTATTCACCACCGCAATTATCATCTCATAGAGGCATTGGCTAAGGACATACTTGATTCTGTGATGCAGTCATTTTCTGCAGTACAAGAAGTGACTCTGCGATTGCGCAAACTACATCTGCCCGTGCCGGGTATTATTGACAGTGTAGAAATTGAGAAAACAACGACTAGGTCCTCTACGAAATGATTCAATCTGCACTCTTGTCACTTGGCAGTAACATGCATGACAAAGTAGGGTTTGTGCAAAGCGCGGCTCGAGAAATTGCGGCGTTGTCTCGGACCTCAAAATCAGTTCATTCCGCGCTGTATTCATCGGAACCGTGGGGAAAAGCTGATCAACAATTGTTTGTTAACAGCTGCATGGTACTGAGTTACGACGGAACTGTGTACGAACTGCTTGAAGACCTACAGGCAATCGAGTCTAGGATTGGCACAAAAGCCCAGGAGCAATGGGGTGAGAGGGAAATTGATATCGACATCGTTTTGTGCGACCAGATGCAAGTAAGCACTGGGGATCTCACAATCCCGCACGCTCATTTTCGCGAACGGCGCTTTGTACTGCAACCCGCGGCACAAATTGCACCTGAGTTGGTGGACCCAGTAACAGGTCAAACAATTGGGCAATTGCTCGAGCATTGTACTGACAGTTTAACTGTCTTCAAGCTATAGAAGTCCAGGAGCTAGAGTTTCATTGTAAAGTGAAGTCCATTCATTGTTGGAACGATGTTCCAGCTAAATCGCTCTTTCGCGGCAGGATGTTGTTTCCCGGAGCGTTCCTGTTCGCGGTGCGAAACGTAAAGCCCCGAAGCCAAACCAATAGCAGATCCCACTACAACGTCGGAAAGCCAGTGCTTGTCTTGAAATACACGTCCCGCGACAGACACGGTTGCTAGTCCGTACACCACCACGTCGAATACTGGCTCGTCCACGCGTTCTGCGAGCACACTTGCCATCCCAAATGCAACAACTGCATGGCCTGACGGAAAGGACAAATATCTCTCCTGAGTGGAGAATGTGTGAAAGGAAAAAGCACCTTCTTCTTCAAACGGACGCGCGCGCCCTAAACCCGTCTGCACAACAATAGCAGTTGCTCCCCCGAGAATGATGCTTTCAATCATCAAACGCCCGAGGATGCGAACTTCAGAATCTCCAGACAACCAACCGGTTACATACATAGCGCCGCTGGCATATTGCCATCCACGCAATTGTCCCAGCAGCTCGGTTGAATAAAACACTTGGTTGAGGCCAGAAGTATTCCACTCAAGCGCTTCTTCTCGAATTTCTTCATCTGCCGCGAATGCTCCGGCAGTAGCGCCAACAAACACGACAGCATGCACCAGCGATTCCTCGTCCCACGAGAGAGGAGCGGTATAAAAACCGGCCGCGTCAGACAAACCAATTTGAACATCTGACCAAAGTACGTTCAAGAGTTCTTGGTTGTTATCTGGGCTCGTTTCAGTGGCTCCTACAAAAGCAACAACCCCTGGCAGCATCAAAAGTGCTGCCAAGGGTTGCGAGAATTTCTGTAATAAAAAGCTAATCATTATCCATTGTTCTTGCGCAATGGCAGAGCCGTTATGCGTTCACCATCTGCGTTGCGTACCCGCACCGTAATAGCGCGTTTGTCGCCGGCATCGCGAATAACTGCTGCTAAATCTTGAGGTGAGCTAATGTCAATTCCATTGGCTTGGAAAATGACATCATTCACACCGATATTTCCGGAGCGTCCACTAGGTCCGTTCTCATCTATTTCTGCGATTCGAACTCCCTCGCTCGAGCCGAGAATTTCTGCATACTGATTGTCCACAGGTTCCACAACGACACCTAGCTCAGTCAGATCAGTCAAGCCATCACCAATCTCTTCTTCACTTTCCTCGGATTGATGTATTGCAATTGCTTCGCCTTCTCTTGGCTGCAGAGTCACATTTACATCATATTCGTGGTTATCACCCCACATAGTCAAAGTGATACTCTCACCAGCGCGGCGTTGCGAAACAACACTTTGAAGCTCGGCAGAAGACCGAACCTCACGACCATCAACGCGCAATATGACATCGCCGGTTTCCAAACCTGCTTTTTCACCACCACTACCGTCAAGCACACCTTGTACCAAGACACCAGTTACACGGTTTAGTCCAACCGCAGCAGCGTAATTTTCATCTACTGTGCTAATCTGGATTCCGATGACACCGCGATCAATCTTTCCGTCCTCAATAAGATCTTCAGCAACCGCCTTGGCTAGATTGATTGGAATTGCAAAGCCATATCCCTGAAAGTAACCGGTATTTGTTTTGATGGCAGTATTAATTCCGATGAGCTGACCCTTTAAATCAAACAGTCCACCACCTGAGTTCCCGGGATTAATAGCAGCATCAGTCTGAATGTAAAAGTTGACGCTGTATTGCGAAGAACGAAAGCCGAATGCATCACCGCGACCTTGTGCGGAGACAATGCCCGCTGTGACGGTAGAGCTCAAGCTCAGTGGATTTCCAACCGCCAGCACCCACTCTCCCAATCTTACATTGGTAGAGTTTCCGAAGTATGCCGGTTTGAGATCATTTGCTTCAACTTTGAGAACAGCAACATCAGTGTCAGGGTCACGGCCAATCACTTTGGCTTCGTATGTTTTACCGTTTGATGTTTTTACTTCGACGTAAATGGCATTCTCAACAACGTGATTGTTGGTCAGGATATAGCCATCTTTGCTAATAATCACGCCTGAGCCAGAAGCCTCAGATGGCGTTAAACTCCAGCCTCGAGTTTCTTCTCGTCCCTTCATGCGAGCTGAGATATTCACAACAGTTTCGAGTACAGCTTCAGAAGTTGAAGCGAATGCTTCGTTGAGTGCATTGGCGTTATCGGCTACTTGCACAGGGGGAGTTTTTGCGCCTATTGATGCCTCATTGAGCGCAAAGGCGCGCGACATACCTTGACCCGAAAAGTTTGAAACCAGCAATACCCCCATAACAAGCCCAACGCCTACGAGGGCAACAGAAGTAAGTATTCTCTGTGACTTAAGCATGCTCTTTCCTCCGGTAAAAGATCTCGATGTTTACACTGTTACAGCTTTTGACACACAAGCGCTCTGAACAGGAAACTCACTGCGAAACGACAATGCTACACATACTGATGAATCGCGCACGTGTTGCATAAAAATCGATAGATATTTGAGATTCTACCGCGCGATAATAAGCTTGTCGGAAGACGTTCTTCCAGGCGTTCTCAGTAGTACTGTGTAGGCACCAGAAAGTAGGTTTATCTCTTCAATTCTGACGGAAATGTTCAATCCATATTTTCCCGATGGATCTCTCGGATTGTCAATCATGAAGGACTGATCCCAAATCAACCGGCCACCAATATCGTACACTTCCAACGTGTGAACACCTCGTTCTATCACGCGGCAAGCTACCTCAACTGGTCCTGTTGATGGATTAGGTGTGATGGATATAATACCAAAGCTACCTGCATTGTAGATAACGATGTCGGTGTCGACTTCGTACAGTCCTGGCAGGGTCGCAACAGCAAAACCGGGAGCATCTACAAATTCAAACGATACAATATCAATAGCAGACTTGGTTGTATCACCCACGGTAGCAACGCCGAGCACAGCCCCAAGGTAGTCGTCATTGTCCAACGCCCCAGTAAGAGTGATGAGCCAACGAGCATTGTTGGGATCAAATTCAACCGATTCATACGCTGCTTTGTCAGCACCAGTTGGGAAATACACCGAGGCGTGGATTCCCACAACTGCGCGCCATAGCCAATCCGCATTGTCTGGCACACTCCCTCTATTCGAAAGATAGAGTGGCAGCGCAACATCACGGTCACCGGGAGTGGCTCGCACATAGGCTGATGTCACGGAGGTTGACTCGCCATCGATTCCGACTCCACGAAGGTTTACGCGTACTTGTCCACCGTTGTAATCTACTTGTGCAATTGCGGTAAACGTACCTGTAGTTGTCGGGGCAAAACGCAATTCCATATTTCCAGTTTGTTGTGCATCGACAGATTCATCGATGGATGCAAACGCAAACTGTTCTGGATTTACACCAATTACCGCTGTAGAGGAAATAGTTGCCAACACGTCGCTTTCGTTGACAAGCGGGAGGCTGCGGGTCACATCGTTGCCAACTACAACCGCACCAAAATCATAATCTACAACACAAGTTAGTGTTGGCAGAGGACCATCGGTGCCTACCCCAGATACATCAATCTGATATTCTTCATAACAAGGAAACGAAGCTACAAGAACAAGACTCTCTGTAAACTCACCTAACTCGGCAGCAAATTCGATATCGACCTCTATGGTTTCACCAGGACTCAAACTTGTTGGGATGGAAGGTCTGGTAGCCACTACTGAGAACGGCGGTGGCATCAACGGAATTTGCTCCATAGTAAGAGAAGACGTTCCTGTGTTCTCAAAAACAATTGTCTTTGTTTCTGCGCTACCGGCTCCAACTGTACCAAAATCAACCGCACTCAATTCATACTGGCCTTTCATCTCTTGCAAGTTTGCAGTCAATGGAATTCGGCGTTCGGTACCGCAAGGTTCAAACACTACGACCAATTCGGCATTGTACTGATTGGGAATAGTTGTGTCAAATTCAACTACAACCGTGAGAGGATCACCAACGTGAATCTCATCTCCGATCTGTATTCCGCTTACTGAGAAGGGAGGGCCAGAAGGTACAACTTGTACGCTAGCAACCGTACTAACGGCCATTCCTGCACCTTCGTTTGTGATGTCTATAGTTAGGCTTTCTTCACTAACACCATTGTCGCATTGTGTTTTTGTACCAAAGTCGACTGCGTTCCTACTCAACACATAACTGATACCCTGTTTCTCCCCATGTACCGGGATCAGCAACTCTTCTCCGCATGGCTGTGTTATGAGTTTCAAAGTGTCATCTACTACATTGCCACCATTCGGTTCAAAGCGCACGCGAAGTGTCTTTTCTTGGCCAACTGAAAGTGTTATTGGCAAGACCTCATTCACTGTGAAAGATGAACCAACCACAACTTCATCAATTGTCAGTTCCACCTGACTGTCATTAGAAACGACAATCAAAGTATCTACACCTTGATCACATGAAGAAAGTTGAGGGAAATCGATATTGGGGATATCACTGGCGAGTGTTGGTGTTGTTCGCGCGCCACTGACAGGTACAGACAATGTATCTGAGCAATTTGTGTTTTCGTATACAAGTTGAACTTGCGAATTAAAATTACCATCTGAACTCGGGTCGAAGCGAACAACCACATTGATTGACTCTGAAGGATCTAATATCTGCGGAAATGATGGACTCACTATCGTAAACGGAGATGTAACAAGCCCCTCAGTTATTGTCGCGATGTCATCATCGTGATTCGTAATAATTATGGTTGTGTCTCTGGCAGATTCGCAAGCCAACATTTTACCAAATGGAGCTGCTGAAATATCTGGAGCGACCACGGGTGCTTGCCTAAATCCTTCGAGATCTAATGTACGTGCAACACCACATTCTTCGGCTACAATTTCCAGTTCACCAGTTGTCAATCCCTGTGATGAACCAGCAAAACGAACTTCGATTGTCGCGTTTTGTCCAGGAGTTAGCGTAAATGGTAGCGCAGGTTGAATTGCGGTAAATGCCGAATTGTCTGTATTCATTTCCACAATCGTCAATGGGAAAAGTCCGTTGTTACGGATACTGAATTCTTCAGTATTTCCCGATTCACATGTTTGCAATGTATCGAAGACAATGGATGAAACTAGTGGAGCGAAACTGATGCTTTCTCGTCTCGCTCGCAGGGAAGTAGTCAACTCATAAGCACAAATATCACAGCCAAATGTAATGTCACTAAAAGCAGTTCCTGTAAATGTTCCCTGTGAATCGAACTCTGCTGTAATAGTAACAGATTCACCAACCGGCATTGAGAAAGGAAGTTCTGGTTCAAGTATGGAAAATTGAGGATTTGACAGCGCAACACTCAACACTTCGAGATCGGTTTCACCGTTGTTTGTAACAACAAACTGCTGAACCGAAATTGTGTCACATTGGAAAATTGGTTCAAATTCAATGACATCTTCAGCGGTTAAACCTAGACTATCCGCACCGCCCACAATCGAAACTTTGTACTCCAAGTCACACGGTGTCACATCGAACATGAACTCACCAGTAACATTTCCGGCTCTTTGCGGAATAAACTGTACATCTAAGTCTTTTTCTTCACCTGGAGCTAGAGATATAGTTTGACCTACCGTAGAAATTGGACCAGCGAGAACGAAGGCTTGATTCGTAACGCCAGTGTATGTCAAAGTTATGTCGAGTGGTCCAGTATTGCGAATCGCTATAGTCGAATCGATAACTTGTCCGGAACACTGTGCTCTTGGCATAACACCAGTGCTGCGTTGCAGTGGAACACCCTGAATTTCGAGCAGAGCTTCGTTGCTTGCTACAGCAGGAGGACACTCTCCAGAGATGTAAACTTCATATACACCTGCATCGGAGGTTTGTACATCGTTCAGGATGAGTGTTGAGAGAATAGCCCCAGGAATCTGACGGCCATTGTGATACCACTGATACGTAACTCCAACTTCGTTTGAAGCAGCGTTGAATGTAATAGATTCACCTACACACAACACATCGCCTTCGGGCTGTGTTGTAAACTCAGGTTGGTACTTTACAGTTAGTCTTGCGCTGTCTCCTGGTCGTCCTTCAGGCAAACATGTGTTGAAATACACTGGTCTATATAAGTTACCGTCATAGCTCGCCTCAACAGGACCGATAGTTAGGGTTGTTTCCGAAGCTCCGCTAATGTCAGTCCAATTTTCACCGTCATCAGCACTCACTTGCCATTTCACTGTTGGTTCAGGTAAGCCACTTGCCTCAATGGTAAATTCGGCAGCTTGACCAATACATATCACGGCGTCGGCGGCTGATACAATTTCGAACGGGGCCACATTTACCGTGAATGCACTGTTGCTTACGTCGCTAAGTGTGCCGTCAACATAGCTTTTAATTCTTATGATATATTCTTCACCGGCTATAAAATCTTGCGGAATATTCCAGTCAAAGTACCCTCCACCGGCTGGCACGGTGTCGCGCAGTACACTGTATGTACTGCCATTGTTGGCAGAAATTTCTATGGTAACAAATGTTACGGCCGTGCTATTCCATGATATGCGTTGTTGAGTTCCGGCACACCAGTTTTCACCGCCATTGGGTTCTACGAGTTCCAAATCCGGGTTTCCGGTTCCTACTAGGGCTACAAAAGCATCTGATGACCCAGCGAATGAATCGTCATATGAATTGTCTAGCGTTGGAAAGTTGCTCGAGCTTGTGATGCCACATACAACGGCATTGCCATCAGAATCAACCGACATACCGCGCACTTCGTCACTACCAGAACCACCAATATATGTGCTGTAGAGCACCGCAGACCCACTGTTGTTCAACTTCGTCACAACCGCATCTTTGTCGCCTGCATTGGAACTTTGCGCTGCATCACTGGAAGTCGGGTAGTTGCTTGAGCGTGAGAATCCACCTACGAAGATGTATCCGCTCTGATCCAAACCAACACCTCGTCCCTGATCGGCATTTGACCCGCCGAGGAATGTACTCCACAATAGCGTAGTACCAGTGGTACCAATTTTTGCGACAAAACAATCTTCACCACCTTGGTAATCTTGCTCATATGCACCCGTGGTTGTTGGGAACCCATTTGAAAGCGTATAACCTGTGACAACAGCATTCGTTCCGTCTAGAGCAATGCCGTACCCAATTTCTGTATCGGCACCACCAAGGAATGTTCCGTATGAAAGTGCTTGACCATTCGCCGTGACTTTAACCACAAACACGTCTGAAGCATTAATGCTGTTGTGGCTAACATCATAAGCACCTGTCGAGGTTGGAAAATCACCCGACGCTGTTTGACCTGTAGCATAAAAATTGTTTGAGCCATCAAGGGCTACCGCACGAACATCGTCAAGTCCCGTTCCACCAAGCAACGTTCCTGCAGAGATTGAGGAACCAGAGCTACTCAATCGCGCAACAAAGCCATCAAAGGCGCCAGAATTATTGGCTTGATATGCACTTGGTGGAATTGGAAAATCACCAGATGTTGTTCCACCGCCAATGGCCATTGCAGAGCCATTCAGGCCTACTGCATACACTGCATCTTGAGCTGAGCCACCAACATATGTAGACCACGTAAGTGTACTACCGTTGCTGGACAGCTTAAACGCAAAGCCATCACTTGAGCCTCGTAAGCTGCGTTGCATTGCCCCAGAGGTAGTTGGGAAATTGTTGCTTTGAGCAACACCGCCCACATATGCATTACCAGCATTGTCCACCTTGATACCGTAGCCTGCGTCAAATGCATCGCCCCCCACAAATGTGGAGTACACAAGGTCAACACCATTTCCTGAAAGTTTTGTTACAAATGCGTCGTAATGTCCGGCTCTAGAGGTTTGATACGCCCCGGTTGATGTTGGGTAATTGGAGGACTCGGTTCCGCCAGTAACCCACACATTTCCATCAGTGTCATTATCAACGGCCCATCCTTCGTCTCCTGATACGCCACCTAGATAGGAAGCACCGACGAGTGGATCAATAACTAATGGAATGTTTTTGTTGTATTTGCCGAGAGAGAGAGAGACGGTATCGCCACTAATTTGAAAGGCACAAGCAACAAGTTTTCTTTTGCCGCCAATGAGCTGCCAAGCCTGCAATTGGGTTTGAGTAATACTGCCAACTGATGTAGGCAGTACAAGGGCATCGTGTGAAGCCTGCATTGGGCTCGATCCATTGAATTTGAAGCGGATGTCGTATGGATTGTAGCCAGCGCCGATAACAAAGGAATATTTCAAACGCGCCGAATCGGTTTCCAACAGCATGTCAATGCCTGGCCACACATCGCGAACGATTAAGTTCTCATACGTTTTGCAACCCCGTACCCAAGTGCTTTCATTCGTCCCCAACAGATAATTGTGACGAGAAGCTCTTTCAGACTTGGTTTCAAACTCCCACGACGAATTACTTTCGAGAAATTCCATGCTGACAACATGCCCAGCAAC
>JAUHYX010000089.1 GCA_030426285.1 bacterium | reverse complement strand
TGTATGCTTCTTGATCCGGCAGGACATCCAACACTGGTCGATATATTCCCCGCAGCGCCACACTTGTGTGTTCAAATGGATGCGCCAAAACAACGATGGATCCAAAATGATCATACGTTCGCTCCAACATACCGTCGAGGAAATGAGTGTATGTTAGCCGAACGGATACATCGGGCGTCGGCACAACGAGAATTTCTGTCTCGAGTCCTGTGATCGATGCTGATTCAATATTTGTGTAACGCAACAGATTGTCGTCGCCAGGGCGCTGCTGAATTCTATTTGAAATCGTATGCTGAAACAGTGACAGCGACGCACTCATGAAATCTGTGTGCTGAAGATACTGCAGCTCTACTGTTGTATTGACTTCTGGTTTGATGTTGGGATTGCTAATTGTGACGGGGGAGGTTTGGTACAGTTCAAAAAGTGCGGGTGCACGAAATGCTTGGCCAACAAACACTTTCACCCATGAACCAATAGGGGTTTTGTACACGACGGCAAGTCGCGGAGAAACCAGGCTGCTAGAATTTGTTGCCTCAATGTCATCCACTTTTTTCGGTGCTCCGTCAGAATACGAATCAAATCGCGCTCCGCCATACACTGTGATGTCGTCTGTGATTGCGCCGCGATATTGCACAAATGCGCCGAGTGTTGTGCGCTTGCGCTCGACAAGCTTCGAACCAATGGGCTCAACTACAACTATTCCACCTTGATAATAGTCATTGCTGGGAGCAAACTCCCCCCAACCAGTTGAAAAATCGGCATGAGTTGCAAAACCAGCTGTGCTGTCGTTGCCGCCATACATCAACGAAACGCCTGCGGTAAATGTGTGATTGGGATCAATATCCCACAACAACTGTGAGTTGAATTCCAGACCAGACATCTCAAAAATCGGACCTGCGAGAAAGTCGTGCTCCAACTCCCCTCCTGGCACCTGTGCTCCGATCGGAACTAGCTTCGCCAAGGCATCCCAATCTCGGCGCGTGTAAGAGAGCGAATTTAGCAAGGAAGCAGAATTACTGATTTGCAATGTGTGTGACGCACGTACAAACCACTCCGTTGCCTCATCCCAATTCTGGTGCTCGCCCGGAGCATTGAATTGCAAAAAATTCTCGCCGTAGCGATAAAACACGGATGCGTCAATGTGAACACCTACAACATCTGACTTCAAGTGCAATTGCTGATATCGCATGGGATCCGTGATCTCCGTGCCATTCCAGGTGTATTGACTGCCAACGCGAGTATAAAAATTGCCAGACAGGTAAACATTCACGTCATTGCTAGCAATGCGCGCGCCAAATGCGCCTTCCGTGTCTCCATGCGAACTGACCGCAGCATCAACAAAACTTCCGGTCGACCTCGTGATCACATTCACGACGGCATTAAAGGCATTTGAACCAAATGCACTAGAACCGGGGCCACGAATGATCTCAACTCGCTCAATATTCGTCACAGGTATAATGCGCCGCACAACCGTTGCGCCGCCGTCGTGCTCTTCATTTACACGCTGACCGTCAATCAGCACAAGGCACTGATTGGAAATACTGCCTTTTGAAACACCGCGAATATGCAAGGATGGTCCATCGCCGTCAGCTGCTTCTCTCGTCACCTGCAGACCAGGCACATAGTTGAGCAGTTCGAACACATCCTTCACGCCCATGGCGTGGATATCTTTCTGCCGAAACACCGTCACAGAGGCAGGCGAGGTGGCCAACTCGTGATCAAAACGGGTAGGTAAAGAAATTTCGATTGTCTGAAGCTCATTGAGGGACATTTCGAAACTGATATCTTGGTCCAACTCTGCTGCGACAGCACCAGTTGTCACACCAATGATACACAGCAGCAAGATATAGATTCGGGTTTTCATAAGTAGAAAATACTCAAGAAATGCAATTGCGCAAACAGTACATGCGTTCTGGGCTTGATCCTAGATTCTCGATACTCTATCTTTGCGCATTACACAACCTTACAATTGAGTTTGTATGCGCAAAACAAACATTGCCGTTATTGGTGCAGGGAACATTGCACAAAACATTCATATCCCAATTCTCAGTGGTCTCAACAATGCGTCGTTAGTGGCGTTGATGGACAGAAACAGAACGCGCGGACGTGCCCTAGGAACAAAGTTTAGCATTCCGAGCGTGGTGCAGTCTCTCGACGAGTTGTTGAGTATGGACTCTCTCGATGCAGTAAGTATTTGTACAAGCACAGATTCTCACCGCGATATCGCAATTCGATGTCTCGAAGCAGGTAAAGATGTGCTGATAGAACGCCCCATTGCTCCGAGTTCAAAACATGCGAAGGAGATTGTTGAGGCGGCAAAAGCCAATGATCGCAAGCTCATGGTGGCTATGAATACGCGATTTCGGCCGGATGTTTCCTTCATGAAGAACCAAATTGAGGGCGGACTCATCGGCATGCCGTATTACATGAAAGCCGGCTGGCTGGCAAAGCGATCTACGCCGGGACGCTGGGTGCGCGCAGCGGAACAATCTGGTGGCGGTGTGATGATGGATCTCGGAATTGTGCTGCTCGACCTGATTCTGTACTTGTACGGATACGACAATGTGAAAACCGTGCGCGCAACCACACATTACCACCAAAATAGTCATGTGGAAGACTTTATTACGGTGTACCTGACATTTGCTGACGACCGCGTAGCCACGATAGAGGCTTCGTGGGCCCAGCACACCGACCGTGAGGTGTACTACTGCAATGCGTTCAGTGAGAAGGGCAGCTTGTTTCTGAATCCACTCAAGGTGATTACAAAAACCGACGGCGAACTTGACGTGCGTACAAACATTATGCGTGAGCTGAGCGGATCTGAAATGTACTACAAATCCTACAAGTCTGAGCTGCAACATTTCGCCAATGCCGTGCAAGATTTAGTGCCTGAAGTATCAACTGGAACCGAAGCACTCAAGCGCATGCAAATTATTGAAGCGATATATGCGTCTGCATCTGAACGCACTGAGATTTCATTTGAAGCATAGGAAAACAACAGCATGAAGCGCATCGGTATTTTGTTTGGCATGGAGCAATCGTTCCCCGCTGCATTGGTTCAGCATATCAACAGTTTGTCGGATGGTGATGTGTGTGCTGAGTTTGTCCGCGTCGGCGGCATCAAACACGACCAAGTGCTCGAATACGATGTGGTTCTCGATCGTATTTCGCAGGACATTCCGTTCTACCGCACTATGCTCAAAACCGCGGCGTTGCAAGGTGTGAAAGTGCTCAATAATCCGTTTTGGTGGAGCGCCGACGACGGCTTTTTTCAGTACTCTCTGGCGCGCTCGTTGGGCATAGATATCCCAAATACCGTTATGATTCCTACCAAGGAACATCCGCGTGGTACCACAAGTGAATCTCACCGCAATATGATCTACCCGCTCAATTGGGAGCGCATTTTTGAACACACAGGTTTCCCCGCGTATATGAAACCGGTAAAAGAGCGCGGTCGCATCCAGCCGATTCGCGTGCATTCGGAAGAAGAGTTTTTTGAGGTGTATGACACCACAGGCGACAATCTCATGCTCCTACAACAGGAAGTCCCTTTTGAGGCATATTTCCGATGTTATGCAATTGGCAAAGACGATATTCGCATCATCCCTTTTGATCCACACCAGCCTCATCACTTTCGCTACGACGCGCAATATGAGCTCTCGGACGCACTTGCCACTGAACTGCGCAAACTCTGCACATCTGTGTTGGAGTTCACAGGTTATCATATCAATTGCATGGAGTTCGCGATCGTGGACGGCAAACCAATAGCGATCGACTTATTGAACCCAGCACCAGACTCAGATGGCGCTACGGTCGGCAATGAAAATGCTAACTGGATGGTGGAAAAAACCGCAGAATTGCTGATTTCACATGCTCTCACATCGAGCAATCAGTCTGAGCGACCAAGCAATCAATCAGCTCTCTTTTTGTAAGCAGAGTTCCACGACATTGCCAACAGCTTCATCGAGGTTGTCGTTTACTATTACCGCGTCAAACTTTGATGACTCAGCAATTTCCATTTCGGCTCGTTGTAGGCGTTTTGCGAGTTGGTCTTCACTCTCAGTTCTGCGGCTTTGCAAACGCTGAGACAAGATTTCCAATGAGGGTGGTTTGATGAAAATTAAGCGAGTTTGCTCTGGAAACGCTTTGCGCACAGACAAAGCGCCCTTGACATCGATGTCAAAAATCAACCTTTTGCCAGACTCTATAGCCTTGCTGACTTCACTCTTCAATGTGCCGTAATAATTTCCAAAAATCTCTTCGTATTCAATGAGATCTCCAGCTGCAATGCGGCGTTCGAACTCTTCTCTGCTTAGAAAAAAGTACGACACCCCGTGTTCCTCACCAGGACGAGGAGAACGGGTGGTTGCAGAAATGGAAAACTCCAAATCTGCAACCTGCTCCCGCAAAGCTTTGATTATGGTTGTTTTCCCCGCTCCGCTCGGTGCCGAGAAAACAAAGAGTGATGTATTTTGTCTAGTTGCCATAGCTTTTGTGGTATACTTGTACGACGCAACGAATATACTGCTTCAACTTGTTATCTTTGGTAAGCTGATTGGCAAAAATACAAGTTTGCAACAACTAAGTTGCGAAATCATTTCTATAACTATTAGGTCTGGTACATTCTTTTGAAAGTAGGTAGAAATCAACCTTGCCCTTGCGGAAGCGGCATTAAATACAAACGTTGTTGTTACCGAAAGATTGGTGAGAAAGCTCAAGGGGAGATGAACCAAGAATTAGCATCAGTTTTGGCTGCAAATCCAGGACTCTCACATGCAGAACTCCAATCAGCAATGCAGCGCCGCGCAGCCGCATACAACAATAGTCCTCATCCTGATTTTTGCGGACTGTCGCCCAATCAAATTCAGAATTGGATGAATTCAGCCTTTAAGAATCTGCAATGGGTGACTTTCTCTACACCAAGAAATCTATCGTTATGCCCGGTGATGCGGTATCTGGCATTGATCCTTGATGAGGCAATAGAGAATGGTGGCTCAATAAAAGCAACAGCTAAAGGCAACCTAAACGTAACACTGGTTGAAAAAGCTTCGTTTCTTTGGAGTAGTTTCTCAACAACTAAATATGACTGGGAGATAGAGTTTTCTGCTTTTATGGGACGCACCGAGGAAGATTTTGATGCTTTGCACTACTCAAAGATACTTGCCGAGATGATTGGTATTATCGAACTTCGCAAGGGTAGGTTGCACGTTGCTCAAGCAAATCAAGATTTGTACAAAAGACAGGGAATAGGCGCGTTCTACCTTCCAATGCTTGAAACTGCCGTCAATAAATTCAACTGGAGCTACTTGGATGGATTCGAGCCTGATGTTGATATTCGCAGATTCTGGCTGTTCATGGTTTGGCGATTTCAAGCACATGCTAGCGTTGAAAAACTTTGTCAAGAGGTCTTTACGGCTTTTCCACCACTTCTTAACGAATTTGCACAACAAGACACCCTACCACCCTCTGAGTTTGGCAGTATGGTCATTAGCAATCGGTTCGTGTATAGATTTCTCCATTTCTGGGGTTTTATTCCCATTAAATCGAAACTGAAATTATTCACAGATAACCCTAGCAATCAACTCAGTAAAACTCCTCTACTAGCCCAAACATTCAAGTTCAGCGTGTAGTACGGAAATTGTTGCGCATAAAAAAAGCCCTGCTGCTTAATCTGCGCAACAGGACTTTGATGCTTCTTCGGGCGTTGTGCGTTTACTCAATATTCTGCACTTGTTCGCGCACGCGTTCTAGTTCTTCTTTGATCTCAACAACATGGTGGGCGATTTCTGAGTCATTTGACTTAGAACCCATTGTGTTGACTTCGCGATTCATTTCCTGCAGCAAAAAGTTGATCTTGCGACCGCCTTGCTCGTTGGCCTTCACAACTTCGCCGAAGTACTTGATGTGTGCACGCATACGCACGCATTCTTCTGAGATGTCGAGCTTGTCTGCCAAAATCACGATTTCCATTTCAAGGCGCTGCTCATCGATTTCGTCGCTCTCAAACAGCTTGCCGATGCGCTCGCGCAAACGCTGACGTTCCTGCGGAATGCGCTCTTGTGTCATCTTTTCAATTTTGCCGAGCAATTGTTCGATGTTGCGAATGCGCGAATTCATGTCGTGTGCTAGCTCTTTACCTTCTTTGCTGCGCATTTCGAGCATTTTGTCAACGGCTACCAAGACAGTTTTTGTGATGATTGCCCACTCTTCGTCAACTGTCTCTGTGTCTTCGCCGGAAATCAGCAAGTCGGGATACTGAATCACATGATCCAATTTCACGGTTTCGCGAATTTTCAATGTCTTGCGCACGTCATTGAGCGCAGCTACATAAGCCACAGCGCCATCGGTATTTACTTTGAGGGTTTCTGCACCACTCAAGCGCGCTACCGAAACATTCACATTCACTTTGCCGCGGTGCAGACGCTTGCGCAATAGCTCGCGCAGGTCGTTTTCACGCGACATGTAACGACGTGACAAATTGTTTTGTACTTCCAAATAGCGACTGTTTACACTGCGAACTTCCGCAGTAACGCTAATGAGCTCATTTGAGCCTTCAGCACGGCCAAAGCCAGTCATGCTTGTAATCATTGAGATTCCTCTGTATCAGTATTTTCTGAAGGTTGTTCATCATTTCCATGAATCAAGTCTCGCAAGCGCGATTCAATTTCGTCGGCTTCCGAACCTGTGGCAACCAGAATAGTTTCTTCTTCTGCGAGCTCGTCTGCATTCTCTTGTACAAGCTCTCTGAGTTCGCGTGGTTTGGGCAAGTCTGCCAAACTTTGGATGCCAAAGGCACGCATAAACTCGTCGGTAGTTCCGTACAGCAGAGGCTTTCCGATGCTCTCCGAACGCCCCACCATAGTGATCAGGTCTTTTTCCATCAATTTGTTCACCACAACCGATGAGTTTACTCCGCGGATGTCTTCTATTTCGGGCTTCGTAATCGGCTGTTTGTACGCTACAATAGCCAAGACTTCGAGAGATGCCCGCGACAGTTTGCGACGCGACCTACTCTTAAGTAGGCGACCAACGTATTCGCCTAACTCTGGTACAGTTGCAAATTGATATCCACCGGCTACAGTTCGAATGCGAAACACGCGTCCGGTGTCGGCCAACTGTGTATTAATTGTGTCGATACGCTCGCGAAAGACACCGTACATCAGCTCCCTGTGCTCGCGCACCTTTGCTTTGCGCTCGGCGTCGCGGCGTTTTTCTTCTTGCGCGGCCTCAGACTCAGTCTCAGCGTCCTGCTCCGAAGCAGCAACACTCGCTGAAGCGTTTTCCGGTGTCTCAGCCTGATTGTCGAGAGCAGTTTCGTCCAACTCCACCAACAACCGGTACAACTGGCGCTCGTTCAGCGCAACATCACTTGCAAACAACACTACTTCAAGAATAGCGCATTGCTCAGATTCAGATAGTCGGTCAAATGGTGTTTGGGTATCGGTCATGGACGATAAATAAGAATGTCTTCAAAATGTTCAACTTGTTTGATAGCAATTCGGTGACTGCGTATGAGTTCCAACAACGCTAGGAACGTAACAACTACAACGATGCGCTCAACGCCGTTTACGACATCAAAAAATGTCGTTTCTCCCTCGGTCTCCAATTTGCTCAGTACCACTTCGGCTTGCTCTTCAATTGATGCCACCGGTTTGACAACCTCGTGAACGGTTTTGCGCGGTGCATTGTCGAGTGCGCGTTTGAACGCGGCAATCAGATCGAACAATGTGACATTGGCGAGTTCTTCATCTTCGTCGCGCTTGACAACATCGCCTTTGAAAAACTGACGATAATACACATAGCGCTCGTTGTCGCTCATGGTGCTCATGTGCTCAGACACTTCTTTGTAGCGCTTGTATTCGAGCAAACGCTGTACTAACTCCGTGCGCGGGTCAAACTCGTCGTCCTGATCATCCTCAGCTCCTTCCTCTTTGGGGAGTAGCATTTTGGCTTTGATCTGCATGAGCATAGCCGCCACCACCAAAAACTCACCTGCGAGTTCTAGGTCCAGCAACTTCATCAATCGCACATACTCTAAAAACTTGTTTGTTATCTCCGCAATGGGGATATCGTAAATATCAAGTTCGTCGCGCCGAATGAAGAAGAGAAGTAGGTCGAGCGGACCTTCAAAGTTGGGCAAGCGTACTTTGTACATAGTCCCAAAATTAAACAAAAATGAGCTCAATAGCATTACGACTTTTGCGCGGTGCGGTTTTTTACTCCCACACAACTTCAATTGCGATTGATGCGCGAATTGGTGAAGTTTGCAAATTACTCTTTTTCACCCGCTGGCGCTGATGCCAGATTTGGAGAACTTCACATGTTTATTGCAGGCTACAATCCCGTTGTTGATTCGCTGTCAAACGCCGATGGCAACAGCACTATTGCCAAGGTGTATTTGCGTTATGGATTGGAGCCGGCAACCGTGAAGAGAATCCGCACCTTGTGCCGCAACAACAATGTGAGTGTGGTAACTGCCGACAAGCAAAAATTTGCGCGTATGGAGCGCGAAGCAGGGCTGGAGCGCAATTCGTCAAACGGCGTCCTGGCTATGCAGAAGTCGAGCACAGAAGTAGATTTTTCCACGTGGCTGGAAACTGTGTACGAAGACACCGACACCCCGATTGTTGTGATTCTCGACGGCATTACTGATCCGCAAAATTTAGGCGCTATCGCACGTTCTGCAGCAGCTGCTGGCTGCGCTGGCATCATCACTGCTGCCAAGGCAAGTGCCACTGCCTCTCCTGCAGCACACAAAGCGAGCGCGGGAGCTCTCGAGCGCATCTCGCTGATGCGAGTGCAAGAGTTGTCCGTCACTATCAAAGACCTCAAGAATGCTGGCTTTACTATTTGTGGTTCGGCAGGAAATGAGGCCGATATACCATACACGCACATTCCGCACGACGAAGCAATAGCCTTGATAATCGGTGCTGAAGGCGATGGTATGAGCGCTTCAGTAAGTGAATTGTGCGACCTTACGGCTCTCATCCCCATGCATGCCAACACTGAATCTCTGAATGCCAGTGTTGCAGCTGGTATCATGATTTTTGAAGTTATGCGGAGAAGACTGTGAAGAAACTAGCCACGCTTCTGCTCATTGTATGCGCGGTTTCGTTAACAACAAGCTGCGATGGCTGGTCAGCCCGCATGGATGCAAAAAATGCCATGATGCAGAAAAAGAAGAAACGCCTCGATAGTCTGCGGCGTGTAGAAAGTCAACAGTGGATTGAACAGCATCGCCAGGATACCGAAAGCGAAACACAGCAACTAGCTGATACTGTGTCGCAGGACAGCACTCAGTAACACCGCATTCAAAAAGTTTCTATTTTTGGGCGTCACGTCTTGCAACACTGATAAGGGTTTGAAACATGAAGTATGTAACATACGCCTGCTGTATCGCTCTTTTTCTGTTGATGTTTTCGCCACAACTCTATGCACAATCGGAACGCGGATTTGAGTATCGCTATCCGTTTGGTGTGGGAGTGTTTGTAGCTGGTAAAGCCAGTATCAATGCCGTTGAAGTACCATCAACCCGCAAAACAGGTGTCAATTTTGGCTCGCTTCCTGATGTTGGCATAAGCTCGTATATCCCGCTCAATGAAGATGTCAATACCGGTCTGCGTATTGAAGCTGGATTGTACTCATGGTCGTACATTGATCGGCCTGAGAGTTCTAACTTCGACAACGACAACACCCGCTACTTCGAAGAATTCACGTATATCTGTTTGTCACCAATGATGCAATTCGGATCGTTTGTTGTTGGTCTTAATGCCGGCATTCCTCTGCAAGATGGCACGCGTGAGACTATCAGTGGGAATATTTCGCGAGACATCTTAAAAGAAGACTTGAGCACCATGATTGAAGTGCGGCTCGGCATTTGCGCTCCACTGGTGAACAACGATAATGGCCGGCTTAACTTGACTCTCATCGGAAGTTATGCGCTCACGCAATTGGGCGAGAACGTGTACACGGAATTTGGTCGCGTATACCTGTGGGAACGTCGACCTGCTTCGTTGAGTTTGGGCCTCGACTACATCATCAACATCAAATAACGCACACAAAAGAATCCATGACATTGCGCACGCAAAACCCGACGTTTAGAGAAGACATTCGCGAACATTTGAAACGTCAAGAGTTCATGAAACATATCCACTGCGAGCTGGTTGAAATTGAGCCCGGATATGTTGTAGCAGAAATAAATATTGAACAATTGCACGAACAACAGATTGGATTGGTGCACGGTGGGGTCACTGCAACTATCGCCGATGTGGCAGCTGGATTCGCAGGCTTTACGTTGGTTGGGAAGCACGAGCACACAGTTACTGCCGAAATAAAAATCAGTTATCTACGTCCTGCAAAAGGTGGTGTGTTGCGCGCTATCGGCCGCGTTGTGAAACCGGGTAAAGCCCTGCATTTTTGCGAAGCCGATGTCTTTAATATTGTCGATGGCAATGAAAAACTCGTTGCTCGAGCCTCTACCTGTATGGCTGTTATAGAACCATAGCCAATTCAAGTACACATATGTTTTTACGATTCTGCAGAAAGGAATCACGGAGGCAACATGAATTTCCAGAAGCTCACAATTAAGGCACAAGAGGCGTTTCAAACAGCACAAGAGTTTGCAGCCTCTCACTCACAGCAATCTATTGAACCGCTACATGTTTTGTACTCCCTGTTGCAAGACACCCAGGGCATTGTTGGCCCCATACTAAAAAAGGCCGGTTTGCGTACCGACAGCATCTCCCAGCGCGTTGAACAAGAGATCAGCAAGCTTCCAACTGTGTCGGGATCAGGCGCGGGTGGACAGCATCTTTCGAGCGAAGCAGCAGCTTTGCTCGACAAAGCGCTCGACGAAGCAGAATCGCTGCAGGACGAATACATCAGTACAGAACATTTGCTCTTGGCTATGACGGCTGGTAGCTCAAAAGCCGCTACCATTCTGCGCGAATTTGGCGTCAATCGCGAACTGTTTTTGAAAGCACTCAAAGAGTTTCGAGGATCAAAACGCGTCACAGACCAGAACCCAGAAGAAAAGTACCAAGCACTGCAAAAATATGGGCGCATACTCAACGATGAGGCTCGCCGTGGCAAGATCGACCCAATCATTGGCCGAGAAGACGAGATTCGTAGAGTCCTTCAAGTGCTCTCGCGCCGTACAAAAAACAATCCGGTGCTCATTGGAGAACCAGGTGTTGGTAAGACCGCGATTGCCGAAGGTATAGCACAACGCATCGTTGAAGGTGATGTTCCAGACACGTTGAAGTCCAAGACAATTGTTGTTCTCGACATGGGAACACTCGTGGCTGGCACAAGCTTCAGAGGACAGTTTGAAGAACGACTCAAAGCAATCATAGATGAAGTGGTTGAGAGCAATGGTGAGATCATTCTCTTCATCGACGAATTGCACACACTTGTTGGAGCTGGCGCTACGTCGGGGTCAATGGACGCAGCTAATATCTTAAAACCAGCACTCGCGCGTGGTGAATTGCACTGTATTGGCGCAACCACGCTCTCGGAGTACCACAAGTACATCGAAAAAGACCCTGCACTGGAACGACGCTTCCAAAAAGTGTTGGTAGATGAACCATCTGTCGACGACGCTGTCTCAATTCTGCGCGGCCTTAAAGAGCGATATGAAGTGCACCACGGCGTGCGCATTAAGGACGAAGCGCTAGTGGCTGCAGCCAAATTGTCGGACAGGTATATTGCCGATCGATTTTTGCCCGACAAAGCCATTGACTTGATTGACGAAGCGGCTTCTAAACTGCGCTTGGAAATCAACTCTATGCCGGAAGAGCTCGACTTGTTGGAACGTCGTATCCGACAACTGGAAATCGAGCGCGAGGCGTTGAGAAAGGAAGCTAGCAGGTAACAACTCCACATTTTGTGAAACAAAGTAGTCGGCAAAGAGTACAAGCCACAATGCAAGACTTACTGATGGACATAGCAGGTTACACCGCACGTCGCAAAGCTGAGGAGGCAAGCACTATGGCACGCGAAGAATTTTCTCGAATCGAAGGAATGGTTCGCAATTTCATTGATGACAACAAAAAAGAAATAGAAAAAGTAGTCAAGTCTTTCGAACCGGTATTCAATCCCAAGAAAGATGACACCAAGAAAGAAAATGGCACACATGTGAATGTGGAAGTCAATGTTGACGACGAAGCAGACACAAGCACAACCGATGCACATGGCATGTTCAAAGCCAGCGAATACGCGTGGGACCCTTCCAAAACATATTCGCTCGCAGCCCCGGACAAGAAAATTGTTACCGGGTGTGTGATTTTCGACGACAAACTCTCATTCACGAAGTGTTTCAATGTGAGTACACAAGCAATTTTGATTCAGTCTAACTGCTTGTTGTCCGACATTGAGTTTGCTCGTGAGGCGACGCCACAAGAGGCACAACTATTACAGCCAGAACCGAGTCTTGAACAGGCTCTCAAGGTTGTGAGTGACGCCCTAGAAACTCCCTATCAGCGACGAGCTTGGGAAGTGGTGATGCGACAGTTTACAAGTTCCGACGATGCATCGGATGAAGCGATGTAAATGAAAAAGGCTGTGAACACATAAGTTCACAGCCTTTCTTTTTATTCGAACATTGGCAGATGTTATGACAATGCATCTGCAATTGGTGTGTCTTTCACCTGACGCACCGCTGCTCCGTCGAACGAGCCATTCTTACGAGCAACTGCATTCTTCGCTGCGATAACGATATCGTCAGACGTCAGTCCAAACTTCACCATCAATTCATCTGGCTCACCTGAGCCACCGAATGAGTCACGCACACCTACAAATTCCATCGGAACTGGATGGTTTTTACACACGACTTCAGCAACCGCGCCACCGAGTCCACCGTGCACTTGGTGCTCTTCAGCAGAAACAATCGCGCCACATGTCTTAGCTGCGTTAACGATGGCTTCAGCGTCAATTGGCTTAATTGTGTGAATGTTGACAACTGATGCAGAGATACCTTGATCAGCCAGTTTTTGAGCCGCTACATACGATTCCCAAACCAGTGCACCACAAGCGATCAACGCAACATCGGTACCTTCGCGCAAAATTTGCGCTTTGCCGAGTTCAAATGGTGTGTCTTCAGTAGTAAACATCG
>JAUHYX010000088.1 GCA_030426285.1 bacterium | reverse complement strand
GGTGCTTAAATAAATCACCCTGCCAATAATTACTCAAAAAGATTAGTAAAGCACAATCTTGAACACATATTCGCCATTGTCATCCTTATAGTACAGCAGAGAACTTCTTGAACCCCAGAACTCTTCTTTGTTATATAAGTATGTAACGTGCCCAATTGAATCATCAGCATTGGATGCATTCTCCATGTACTCGCCGACCGCACCAATAAACGCTCTTGCAATAGCCCGGTATGCATCGTTCATAGCGACATCGTATTCAGTAGGTTCTGGAGTATTTGAATCGCCATCATCAAGTCTTACGTCTGGAATGGCTACGTCCGTCAACGCATCTGAAATTGTGACTAGGAATGTACCAATCTCATTGATTAATTCAGCATCATCAGCATCCAGCGTTTGAAGCCTCAAAAATGTATAGTCGTAATGATACAATTGTCTACCAGAACTAAAAAGTGGGTAATCATTATAGTCCTTCGTTTCACCTTCACTTAGCTCATACACTGCGTCGGCACAATCATTGGTCAGGCACTCTGGTATTGCTCCCTCCCAATCTGCATTGGTTGTCAGAAGACCTTCTCCCAATTCATCTGGTCCTAGGATACCTGAGAAGAATAACTGATACATGTCTCCTGGTCCCCACACAAAAGTCGGATCTTCATCTGTTATAACACATTTCATGCTTTCAAGTTTTATCCCAACATTAGGCATCTGAATTTCTATTGGAATTGAGTATTTGGTGTCTAAATTCAGCCCTGATAGGCTCTCAATTGGTGAATGTACCACAATGTCGAGTCTTGACATCTTACTCGCCCATTTTGTTTGGTCATCTCCCCGCAAATAGATTTTTGCCACATTCGCGTTTGGGTTTCCATCGCTGTAAAACGAAATATTGGAGCCAGATGGATAGTAAGAAGATTGGCCGTCGTGATTGAAATGCTGGTACGTTTCAACATTCAACTGATTTGCAATAATTCGAGTCCATGGATCTGTGAACGTTGATTGTTTCACCGGCATATTAAATTTGAAATGTACTTCTGCCCCTCTTCCATGATCGTATTTTACTTGTCTCCCATCAATCGGCTCATCTTCCAATAGATCTTCGATATCAGCAACCGGGAACCACTCAAATTCCCAATTTCCATTAGTCTTGAGTACGGTCAAGCCGACTTGTTCTAACCTGAATACGTCAAAGTAGTTTGCTCGAGTCCGGTATTCCTTCAGTCCTGTTTGGCCATGTGTAAAATTGGCAAATGTTCCATCCAAGACAAAAGAGTTGACTGGACTGGACTGTTGACTCGGTGTCATGTACCCAGTAATCAGGCGCCATTTTTGGAAGTAGTGGTAGTCTTCATAGTCGTCTTCTACTGTAGCTGTGAGAGTTACTTCGTCTCCACACATAAGTAAGTAGTCGATATAAGGCTTTCCTTCAGGATCCGTGCCTGAGCTGCCGGAGATCGTACTAACATCGACTAGGGAACCATCACGCTCCACTTTTAGAATTACGTTTGAACCCAGAAGTGGATTCCCACCAACCTCTTTGGTTGAGACGGAGTTTTCTACAAGACGGTATTCTACTCGAACGTGATATTGCTTCTTCTCAATTCTAAAAGTTACTCCATTTCCATTTTCTGTCAATGGAGCTGTGATTGAAGCACTTTCCGTATAGTTATCCAAAACTTGCCAAGTCTGACCATCAAATATCTCAGTAATCTGATAACAATCATCCAAAATGCTAATAGCTATTGTCCCATCTCGTTCTTGGGTATCCTCATCACATTGGTCAGTATCCCACTGAAACACACTTGCGTCAGCTCCGTCAAAGTACTGAATTTCTCCACAAAGCGAGTAATTGCCTGGATCGGGGTCCTTGGGATCAGAAACAGGGTCTAGTTCCACCGGCCCCAACAATTCCAAAATTTTTGATGGCCCAAGATTGACGACATTTGAGGTTGATTGCCACCAAATGGGCGGAGAGCTCATACCAAGAGACCAAGAAGAAAACTCAAAGTCACTTCCTACGCTCGTGGCACGAATAGTTACTCCATGACCCGTTACTGGGTACAGTTTGTATGTACCTGGGCCACCAAGTCTCTCTCCTCTTTCGTTTAACACATCAATTGCAACTCCATCAGCACCTCCGAGTGTCAACGTACAAAAAGTAACCTTTTCGTAAACGGCGACCAGTGAATAGTCCATCATGTCTTCACAAGCACTTGATACTTGAATTGACGGCGTTGTTACTGCATGATATTGTGTATTTGTTGTAGACTTCCATTCAACAAATTTGTAGCCTTCCACAAAATACGGGACTGTAATTTGGACATTCTGGTCGTACTTATACGTTCTTTCGTCTAAATCTACGTAACTATCCAAGGGCGATTTGAGCACACTTCCGTCAGTCAACTCTGCTTCCAAGCTCACTGTGTAGTGACTTTTAACCTTGACTGCATACGTTCTATCGGAGTCTGTGTCACCATTCAGGTAGCTCGTATTCACATTGACGTAGTATGTCTCGCCAGGTACGAGATTTGAAGATCGTAATTCCAACATATTCTCATTGTCTAAAGAAATCTGGCACACTGAAGCAATTGTAGTTTCGTAACGAATGTTGTTTGTCGTACTCACGTCCACAGAATCCAAACGTGAAAACGTAAGGATTGGACCCAAGCTAGTGCTTGCGGAAGTGATTTTCCGGTTGAACAAGACACGAATTGTCTCGTCGCATGGGATACCTACCCTACCGTTAATACTTGTCAAGACAACACTATGTGGCAACTGCACGGTATTGAATGTTGATTGAATTTGGTCTACATTATAAGCAATTTTGTTCTCTGGCTCTATTCCAAAGGTCTCAACTGTGTAGTTTGTGCCATATCGAAGGGATAAATTGGAGATCGTTAGAATTTTGCCTGTAGCATCGATTGACAAGTCTCCATGTTGGCCAAGCATGCGTTTTGTGCCTTCTGTTGCGTCAACGAAATAGTCTGTTGGATACACGATCACTGAAGGTGGCACGTCAAAGGTGATGGAGTCTTTGTCACCTGGGTCAAATTCAATTGAGCTGGTGTCAAGAACAACGGAACTCGTGAGCACAATGTTTGTGGTTAAGTTTGCTCCGTCGCTCGCCGGAGTCGGGAACGTCATTGTGAAGGTTGCAGTGGTCTGACCAATTGCAACGCCTCCTGAAACAAGCAGGCACACTAGCAATGTAGTGCACCACAGGAATACGTTTCTCATAAATACCTCTTGGGAATATTATTTGTCACCAACATCAATGATTTGGACACTGTTGGCTTGATTGGTAAAACTAGATTCTATCGATTGCAGAAGGTTCTGATCTTGTTTGATCTGATCTATTTGCTGAATGTTTGATTGTTCAATTTGACCGATTTCGTTTGTGGTGTAGGTAGCAGGAGAAACTATGGCACCGATATACAGCAGAATACAGAGTAAGAGAGTCATACTTATCCTCGAAAGTGAATTGATTACTTCGAATATGGCATGAGCTCATGTTCAATTCCTGTACACTTTGAGGGTCAAATTTGAAGTGGTGAATAGTGACCAATTTGATACAATTAGCGCGGTATGCTGAGAGCCTTGGGGGAAGGGAAAAAGTGCTGCAGCGTATCGATGATGTAGATGGGTTCTTGATGCGACCGCTGTTTTTGGGGCTGGTAGAAGGGACGATTAAAACCAACGAGGATATTCGGCTTGTTGTGTACCGCGGAGATGAGTCTCATAGCAAGGCGTCGCACCTCAAACAAAGACTAGAAACTTTTCTGTTTCGGTCAATTCCAAACTTTGTGCTTGAAGCCGTAACCACTCGTCCTTCTAACACAAACGAGGCTTTCAAGCTGTACTCAAGTTACGCCCATGTTTTTGAGAATTTTTCGGCTGATTCTTTCGTTTTAGGTGAGCCAAAACAAATTCTTGACTGGATTGACGATTGCGAAAGATTTGAACTCTTTGATATTGCTGCGAGATTCTGTCCAATTGCTGCGAGGGCCTTCTTTCACCGCAATGACAAGAAGAGAAGTGAGCAGATTAGAAATAAAGGTGTTCAACTCTTACAAACTCACTTGAATGTTGGAAAAGCATCGGTTCTAGTAACAACGATTTTCTCAGACTTTCATAAAGCTTCGGGAACCAAAAAGGCAAGAATTGATGTACAAAATAGTATTCAAACCCTCGAAGAACTATGCATTGAAACACCATGCTTTACCCTTGAGGTATTCCTATTTAGGGTCCGGTTGCTAACCTTGCAGAAGCAGAGAGAGTACGATCTAGCAATTCAGACCATCCAGCAGATACGGGAGCAATACTTAGCACTACCTGCATTGAAGTCTAAACCACTTGAGGCAGAATTTCTGCTACAAGAAGGTTTCTCCTACCACTCTGTTGGAAATTTTCAAGAGAGTATTTCAAGTGGGGTTGAGGCGATCACTCTTTTTAAGTTTAGCGGTACAAACTACTTCTTCGCGCTGGAAAATCTTCTCAAGAGCTATCTACACAATGAACAACCCGAGCATGTTCTTTACACATGGGAACAGGAACAGGTAGAACTTGAACAAGTCCATTCTTCCTTTTTACGAGAACGATTCCGAATTCTTCTCTGTTTGGCTGAATTTCTATTAGGGCAAGAGTGGACATACCAACCGGCTGAAAAGTTTGCAGAATACAGTGATTCGGATGGGTATAGACTTCTAGAAAAAACGCTTGAGCTGATCTCGCTGTTTGCCTCAAACGACTGGGATGCACTGCAAGATCAAGCCGAGGCTTTGCGTGTTTTCGCCACGCGAAATGCGAAAAAAGAAGATCCGCGAGCTTACCACTTCCTGCTGGCAGTGCACATAGTGTCAACTGACCCTACCAACCCAGACATTGTTCCTGTGGCAGAGAAACAACATATCCAAGAACTCAACAATCTTCAGATTCGAGCAAAGAGCGAGTTTGTAGACTATGCCTCCCTTTGGAAGAAACTGACCCAAACATTACCTCGTTAAACCAAGCTGCTCTCATTGCCTTGTAGGCCTGCTTTCCGTCCATTTTTCGTATCTTCTGCACGCTGATTTTACAACGAATCAATAGAATACTATGAAGCTACTACTCCTTCTTATTGCAGCTCTCTGCACAGCGCCCCTTTCGGCGCAAATAACGCAAAGTGGCGATACCACTTGGGTGCAGACGTTTACGTTTGACGACATCACAAAACGCTCGGGTACGTTTGAGTTTCCCGACGGCACAGAGTCGTACGAGCGCGTGCTTATGTACTACACGCTGAAGTGCGATTCGCGCACAACACAAGACGACTTTCCATGCGGGGAGTGGGACTACTTGACATATACGTACCTTACGGATTCTACCGGTAGGTTTGACTCTACGCGCTTTAGCCAAGCCAACTATGTCGTAAACGGCTTTTCTCCTGACGAATTCCCCTATACCTCAACTCCACAGTTTGAAACGGTTCAAGAAAGCTGCGAGGTTGCAACGGTTACCGAACTCACAACTGAACGCGCCTTCCCAATAGGCATGGCATCCAGCACCGTAAACGTTGGCGAAAACGCGCGTTCGGGAAGAGCATTGTTTATGTGGACATCAAGCGATTTTGCGGACGCGGGACTTCAGTCAGGCAAGGCTCTCACAAACCTGTCTCTTTCAGTCGCTGAAGCGGTCTCGCTGTCGAATTTGCGTATCGGTATTTCGTTTACTGAAATGGAAGAAATCCACCCGCGCAACGAGTATGCAGGCACTACAGTGTTCAACTGCCCTATAAACTTGGTGCAAGGTGACAACAACATCGTTTTTACCGATGCTCTGGAATGGGAAGAAGGTCAGAATGTGGTAGTCTCTATCAGCTATGAGTCAGATATTGATCCCGTAACGCTCACGCTAAATGCTCGTGAGCGCAACAACGGCTTTATTGATATGCAACAGAACACATCGTTGCTGTTTGATGGACTAGACTATGTTGAAGTTCCAGTTGCGCCATTTGCCGAGCTCGACAAAGAGATTACAGTGTCGTTCTGGCTGTACGGTACACCGTCTGCTCAACCAAAGAACCAACTGGTGTTTGAAGGGCGCAATGCAGCCAACCAACGTGTGATTGGCTCGCACCTACCGTGGGGCGATGGAACCGTTTACTGGGATGCTGGCAACGAAGGCAGTGGATATGATAGAATTTCAAAGGCAGCTAGCGAGCAGGAGTATGAAGGTGAGTGGACGCACTGGGCGCTCACGAAAAATGCCAACACCGGCACAATGCAAATATTCCGCAACGGAGAACTGTGGCACAGTGGCACGGGTCTTACTCGCTCGATGGCGGGTATTGAGCGCTTTCGCATCGGGGCAAATGCCAACTCGACTCCGCAGAATCCGTATGCTGGCATGATCGACGAATTTCGCGTATGGAACAAAGCACTCACGCCACAAGAAATTGAAGAATATGCCAACAATTCTGTACAGATTACAGACGTAGCTTACGGCAACCTTCTCGTAAACTTCTCATTTGATGAAGGTACAGGTTCAACAGTTCACGACTCTGGTCCACACGGAGTAACGGCCACGCTTATGGGAACGCCGGCCTGGAGAATCTCGCGCTCGGCTAGCGAACGTTTCTACCAAAGCGAAACGATGATGCTGCCATTTGTTACCTGGTTCCAAAATGATCAGACAGTAGATATCACAACCGAAACGCATACGCGCACATTGCAAGTCGCACCTGTTTCAGTTGTCATGTATGAAAACAACGGCCCGGGAGTGATTATTCCCGAAGACTACACACCTCACCCTGGTGCAGCAACAGACACATTGTTTGTATGGCCTGCGGAAAGGTTCTACTACACGTATGACGAAAACGGTGTTGCAATAGACAGTACGTTCGTAGATGCAGAAACAACGCTGGTGCGCGAAAATCAAACCTGGTACTCTTCAATTGTTCAATACGAAATCGGCCGCTTTATTACGCCTTATGGTATTGGCTTAGACCTGGGCCCTCAAGGGTTTACTTGGGTGTATGAGGTATCAGACTATCAAGCACTTCTGCAAAATTGGGTCCACCTTTCGTCTGGCAATCAGCAAGAACTTCAAGATTTACGGTTTGCCTTTATCAAAGGAACAGCGCCGCGCGATGTCGTGACGATCACGAAGCTCTGGGATGGCACAAACTTCAAGCAACCACAGATTATTGATGGATCTCAGATGACAGAAATGTCTGTTGGCGTGCATCAAGATGCCAAGGCAATTCGCATAGACACACGTTCTACAGGACACCGTTTTGACAACCCGACCAATTGCGCTGAATTTTGCGAACGCACACACTTTTTAACAGTCGATGGCAATCGCATGTTTGATTGGATTCCGTGGGACGAGTGCGGAGACAACCCGGTGTTTCCACAAGGTGGAACTTGGCTTATTGACCGTGCTGGCTGGTGTCCCGGCGCACCAGTTCACACATACCACTGGGAGTTGAGTGATGTTACACCTGGTAACACCTTGACGATCGATTATGGGATGGACCAAGGTGCAGCTCAAGACGATTGGGGCGACCTTGTTATTCGCTCGCATGTTATTCAATACGGCGCACCAAATCACCAACTCGATGCGCGTATTGCCGACATTATCTCGCCGAGCGCAACTGACATTCACACGCGCAAGAACCCAATTTGTGCCAACCCAGTCATTATGATAGAAAACACAGGTGCTGAAACTCTCACATCTCTGATTATAGAATACGGATTGGAAGGAAACACGCAACAGTATACCTGGGAAGGCTCGCTCGCATTCTTAGAAACAGAAATTGTTGAACTACCAGCAAACATGTTCACAGAGTCTGAAGACACACAAACCTTCACAGTGACAATTAGCGCTCCAAATGGCGGCACGGACGAGTATGCGAACAACAACGAAATGTCTTCGCAATTTACTCCTCCACCCCTACACCTAAACAGCTGGTCGTACCAATTGCGCACCAATGCACTGACCTCTTATGTATGGTCTCTCAAAGATGCGGACGGCAATGTGATCATGACAAATCCAACGCCAGTACAAGCAAACACAGAGTATTCTGAAGACTTTGACCTCGAAGACGGATGTTATGTATTTGAACTCGAGGCATTGGAAGGATACGGTTTGGACGCTTGGTGGGTGCGCGACCAGATTGGTACCGGCTCGCTCAACATGTTCTCAGAAGGCAAAAACATCGCAACGTTTGAACCGGACTTCGGCAACAAAATCGTGTATTGGTTCCGCACAGGTCAAAAACCACAAGCACAAGTAAGCCGTGACACCATTGACTTCGGGCAAGGCCTAGCTGTTGGTGTCACGTATACCGACAGCGCGACCATAACGCCAGTCAATGAAAAAGGTCTGTTTATCAACGCCGTGACAGTTTCTTCGATATTCAAGGATTTTGAGTTGGTGTCAACAACGCCAGAAATACCAACTGAAGGCTTGCAGCTACAACAGGGTGAAACGCTCACAGCTGTTGTTTCGCACACACCGAAGAAGAATGGTCAGGCGGTTTCTCAGCTGCGATTCAACACAAACGATGAATTGGAACCGATACACTCTGTGAACCTGCGCGGACTCACAGGAGAAACAGATGTACCGAGTGAAGTTAGTAGGCACATGACATTCGGAGTGAGCCCGAACCCAGCATCAGATGTATTGCAACTGTTGGTTTCATCGGAAGTGCAAGCACACATAACCGTTAAGATTCTCACGCTACAAGGTGCTACTGTTTTGACAGAATCCCTCCAACTCGGAACAGATGTATCCAAAGAAATTTCGGTACAACGACTCGCAACCGGCATGTATATGCTCGTGTTGGAAACACCTTGGGGCACAGCAACAGAAAAAGTCAGTATTGTGCGTTAACCCCGCACAAACGCAGATTTTTTCGCAGATACCAGCGAACAGGTATGTCCCATAAGCTCAATCAGTTTTATGGGACTTACCATGTCTTTTTGTAAATTGCGAATCTGTACATGAATTTGAGATTTTCTTAACACAAACATCGGCAGGATCATGAGTGTTCTCGTAAACAAAGACACCAGACTCTTAGTACAAGGGATTACGGGTGGTGAAGGTACTTTTCACACGTCGCAAATGCTAGAGTATGGCACCAATGTCGTTGCTGGGGTAACTCCGGGCAAGGGTGGCATGCAGTACGAAGGCAAAGGTGAAGACATGTTTAACCGTCCAGTACCGGTGTTCAACACTGTGAGCGATGCGGTTAAGGAAACTCAAGCAGACACAAGCATTATTTTTGTACCACCTCCATTCGCGGCAGATGCCATTCTTGAAGCGATTGAAGCTGGCATTAAGCTGATTATCTGCATCACCGAAGGCATTCCTGTAAAGGACATGGTGCCGGTATATGCAGCCCTCGAAGCTGCTGGCGCTCGCCTTATTGGACCGAACTGCCCGGGTGTTATTACACCAGGTGAATGTAAGATTGGCATCATGCCAGGCTTTATCCACCGCAAAGGCAATGTTGGTGTTGTGTCTCGTTCAGGAACTCTAACGTACGAAGCAGTGAAGCAGCTCACAGATGTGGATCTCGGCCAGACAACTTGTATTGGTATTGGTGGCGACCCGATTATTGGTACGCGCTTTATCGATGCCATCAAGCTCTTTAACGAAGATCCAGAAACTGAAGCAATCGTTATGATTGGTGAAATTGGTGGATCAGCCGAAGAAGAAGCAGCTGAGTTCATCAAAGAGAACGTGAAGAAACCAGTTGTTGGTTTTATCGCTGGTCAAACTGCGCCTCCGGGACGTCGCCGGTGCCATCATTTCTGGTGGTAAAGGCACAGCAGCTGAAAAGATGGCGACAATGCGCGATTGTGGCATTCACGTGGTGAATTCACCGGCAGAAATTGGCATTACCGTGAAAGAAGCATTGGCTTCAGCATAATCTGACTATTACTCTCAACTTTATACTATAAGAGACGCAATGGAACGCACATTTGCAATGATCAAGCCCGACGCTGTCGGCAAAAACGTAGCTGGTGAAATCATCGCTATGATTCAAAAAGCAGGCTTCAACGTACTTGGCATGAAGCAAACAACTATGAGCAAAAAGCAAGCAGAAGCTTTTTACGAAGTACATGCTGAGCGTCCGTTCTACGGTGAGCTTACTGAATTCATGAGCAGCGGCCCTGTAGTTGCATTGGCCCTTGAGAAAGACAATGCAGTTGTGGATTACCGCAAACTCATCGGCGCAACAAATCCAGCCGAAGCCGAAGAAGGTACAGTACGCAAATTGTACGCAAGCTCAATCGGCGAAAATGCTGTTCACGGCTCAGATTCTGTTGAGAACGGTCAAATCGAAATCAGCTTCTTTTTCTCTCGCTGGGAACTTGAACTGTAAGCGCGAACAACCTGATTCGACGCATAATTGTATCCCTGCAGTCCTCGTGACTGCAGGGATTTTTTTTGAGTACTAGTAGTGTGAATTCTGCCATGCTTAAGAGACTTCAACGAATTGCAACCAGTATTGTGCACGCCAATCCTTGGTGGGAGTACAAGCGCGATGAATATTCGCGTCCCGACGGAACCCCTGGTGAGTACTTTTACGTTCACACTCGCGGATCGGCATTTTGTGTACCAGTGCTACCGGATGGCTCCGTTGTCATGGTGCGCCAATATCGCTATCTTAATCAGCGAGAGAGTCTCGAATTTCCCGGTGGCGGCATTCAAGATAGCTCTCCAGCAGACGCGGCTCAGCGCGAACTCGCAGAGGAAACCGGGTATTCGTGCAACACCCTACACAAGCTAGGCGCGTTTAATCCGTTTAATGGTGTAACCGATGAGATATGTCATGTGTTCTGTGCATCGGAACTGCTACCGGGCGCATCACAACCGGAAGCATCGGAAGAATTTGAAATAGTGGTCCTCTCCCCCGCGACTGTGTCAACCTACATTCAGTCAGGCGAGATTTGGGACGGCATGACAATAGCAGCATGGCATTTGTTTCAAGCACACAACAAGTAAAAAATCAGGGATAGTATTACATGCGTGAACGCTCGCAATCACAACGAATTTTCAATGCCTTTACAAGTGTACAAACAGTCCTGCTACTCACAGTAGTACTTTTACTCTCAGCAATTCCTGCACAGCAATCTGCAGCTCAAACAGAACGCGATAGGCCAGAATTGCGCTACAGTCTGAAGCAGCAGCACCCCATCAACGTGCGGAAAATTTACAAGATGACGCAAGATGCTGTTGTGCGCAGAACGTATAAAGACAGCTCGTTTATCGACTATCAGCGCACGATTGAATACTACTTAACAACTCGCGTTATCGAGCAAAACGATGGTTTTACCACCGTAACCGTCTTGATAGATAGCATGCGCTATGTGTTTGCCAATCTCACTGACTCCATGCAAACCACATACAATTCGCAAACGGACAAACTAAACAATGAGTTCGACGACCTTACGTATGCGACCATTCCCAATAGTAGAATTTGGAACATCACATACTCGTCGTATGGTGACATTGTAAAAGTAGAATCCGAAGACATGAACTGGGTGCGAGAATATATCAAGCCTCTCAAAAACAAAATGACACCGATGCAGTACGCCATGTGGGACTGGGCCTCGCGCGATGAGAACATGATTTGGCTTGGTGACATCGATCGCAATGTGTTACCCGAAGCGCGCATAAAGCCAACTGATACATGGCAGCAGGACGTACACATGCGCGTGAGCAACATGGATTTCACGAGTCCGGCCAACTTCAATGTCGTCTCTTTTCAAGACAGTGTGTTTACAATTCAGGGAAAAGCAGACTCGCTGCAGTTCAAGGAAGCACCAATAGAAACATACCTCCCTATGAACAGCGATTTGTCGCAATTAGTAAGCGCAAATGGTACGGCAACGTATCATTTGGAAATGCAGAGATTCGGAACTGTACAATTTGTTGATGTCAATGCCCGAATTCATGCGTATATTCGCGATGTTGCTTCGTCTTATCACGAAGACATAACATTACGAAATACAATTGAATTACTTGGGATGTTTAAATGGTAAAGCCGCTCGCAGGCTGTCTACTTTTCAGCATAGTACTCTTTTCATGCAGCGATTCACATGAACCCGCTAGCGACGTAACAACCTCTGAATCTGTTAGTGAGCAAGTCTCGTCAGACAATCTCACAGGTGAAACCCCGCCTGTTCTGTCTGAAACACCTGCTCCTACTGTTAGCGACGCCAATGATCGCATAATTCGTTATAAGCCAGCTATAGGAGACGAGTTCCAGTATCGCGTTTCTATGACGATGAACGCGCGGTCTGAACGTCTCACCAGCAATCAGAGTACCAACTACTACTACACGAAACGCGCTGTATCGAGAAAAGATGGTGTGACGTCATTCGCGTTTAAGTACGACTCAATTGACATGATTCGCGAGATGATTCCGCTGGTAAACATACCGGAAGGTGGACCACAGAAGGTTGAATTTTCAACCACCGACCCGACACTTCGCGAATTGCCGCAGTTCCAACAATATGTTCGCATTACGGAAGAAGAAGTAACGCTCAAAGTAAATGAGCGCGGCGAAATTTTGGATGTCACTGGTGTAGATGGCATTGTAGAAGCACTGTTTGGTGAGCGCTTGAACCAGGTGCCCCAGCATGAACGTCCGGCGCTGTACAAGTCGTTTGCTTGGGAAGCGTATATCATGCCGCTGCAGCAGGAATTTGTGTCGTTGCCTGACTCTGCCGTTACAGTCGGCAGCACATGGCACAAAGACTACTCAACAAATCTCTCCATGTGGTTCCCTGCAGATTTGCGAATTCAATATACTCTTAGTAGTGTTGAGAACAACAACGCCACGCTTTCGGCTTCACTTTCGATGAACGACGTACAAAAGCAAGTGCAAGAGGGCAATCAATCTGCCGAGCTCCTGAAATCGAGTGTTGAGGGAACGGGAACAACGGAATTGAACCTCAAGCATGGTTACACGGTGCGCAAGCTACACAGCGGAGTGACCACGACCGGTGCAAAAGTGAAAGGTATGACTGCAAATGGCAGTGAAGAAACAGTTGAAAATACTTTGGAAACAACACAAGAAGTTCAGCTTCTCAATGTAGTCCATGGCAAATAGTAACAAAGAATTTTGGAGAC
>JAUHYX010000087.1 GCA_030426285.1 bacterium | reverse complement strand
CTCATGGAGATTTTTACTTCATGGAGATGAACACTAGAATTCAGGTTGAGCACCCTGTTACCGAAATGGCTTTGGGCGTTGACCTTATCAAAGAACAAATTCGCGTAGCAGCAGGTGAAAAGCTGTCACTTGTAGAAACTGCTCCGCGCCTCCATTCAATTGAGTGTCGTATTAATGCCGAAGATCCATACAAAGATTTTCGTCCGTCACCCGGTGTTATCAAATCCTTACACCTCCCAGGTGGTTACGGTGTTCGTGTAGACTCACATATCTACCAGGGATACGCAATCCCACCGTATTACGATTCGATGGTAGCAAAACTCATCACGTATGGAAACACTCGCGATGAAGCTATCGCACACATGCGTAGAGCGTTGGATGAAATGGTTATTGAAGGTATCGAAACTACAATTCCATTCCATCAAAAAATGATGCGCAATAAGGATTTTATTGCCGGTGACTTTGATACAAAGTATCTCGACACGCACGATTGGAAAGAATCAGGACAATAACACAATTATATCAAAGCTAGTTCGGAGAAGATCGCATGAATATTCCTGAAGATCTGAAGTACACAAATGATCATGAATGGGTTCGCTTGGAGGGTTCTGTGGCGACAATTGGGATCACAGATCACGCACAGAGTGAGTTGGGTGATATTGTGTACCTCGACATGGAAGAAGATGCAGGTGACGTTGAATCCGGTGATTCCGTTGGAACCATCGAAGCTGTTAAAACCGTTGCCGATATGTACGCCCCTGTTTCGGGTACTGTAACTGAGTTTAATGAGAGCTTGGCTGACTCGCCAGACACAGTGAACTCTGACCCCTATGGTGACGGGTGGATTCTCAAGATGGAAGTTGCAGAAGACGCACTCAGCGATCTTATGGACGCTGCAGCATACAAAGCACTGATTGGTGCGTAACCAGCGACAGTTGGTTCACAACATAGCTTAATTTCCGTGGGGCCCTACTTTTGGTAGTGCCCCTTTGTTTTTTACATACCTGTCCATCCATGCCCGCATCTCTTCGTTGCTTTCTTTGCGGCGCCCTGCCAACACATGATCAGCATTCTCGTACATCACCAGTTTATATGGGTGTAACGCTTCCTGTAGGGCCAGCCCAAGTCTATAGCCGTGCTCTGGATGCACCTTCTTATCACCCGTCCCATGCAGCACCAATAATGGCGTGGATGAACTCAGCTCGTCTGCCCATGTTGAAGAAGACCGCGCTGCCGCTTCGGCTTCATAGTTTGACTGTTCTGGAAGATAACGAGACATCGTTCGGCGTATGTAAGCGTCTTCGGCTAGGCCACCAAAAGCTGTAGGAGCACCAAAGGTTATTGCAGCTCTAAATGCTTCTGTCTGGCGCAACATCTGCAGGGTTACCATGCCACCGCGTGAGCCGCCAATCACTCCAATTCTGTCAGCGTCTACATACTCAAAACTCTTTAGAATTTCCAGCAATTTCATGGCATCACGTACATCGCCAGCTCCCCATTCTGGATTTCCCTCACTGCCGCCAGAACCGCGATATTGTGTTGCTATGGCGACATAACCCCACGATGCATACAATCCGAGAAATGCGGCTGCACTCTCGGGAGTCAGAGCCCCGCGTTCAGTACCGCCACGGTTAAATTGAATCGCTGGCAACAAAGCCTCTTGTTGTGGTGGCAAAGCTAAATAGCCGTTTATCTTCAAGCCATCACTTTCGTACACGATCTTAAAGAGTTTTGTATGGCGCAAACGTTCGTAGTCTTCTGTTGGCATAGACCTGCTTGCCATGCTCAAGGTAGAAGTTGGTATTTCTATTTGGAGGGAATCAAGTAACATTCAACCGGACCTTACAAATTGCGAGAACTCACTCCGGCAGTAACGAATGCTATGTGGTTGTAGTGCAAGGCTGATTGACGAAAAATAATATGAGCTACCCCTAGATGTCACCACTCATCGAGGGGCACTCCCCTGCTCACACTTGTCAAAAATTTTTTGCGACAGTGCTGAGCACTTACAAGCTCGTGAAATATACTTCTTTTTTTTCAATAACAAGCTCCAATTGCGCGCAACACACTAAGGCAGACAAGCAAAGTAACCGAGACGTTACAAAGTTTCTCCTCTTCGCATCAATTCTGCGGTTTCTGCGAGACGCAAATTGTCTACCAAAGTTGACAGATCACCTTCGATGATCTCTTTCAAAGGATAGTTCTTGGCGTCGCCTTCCAAGCGATGATCCGTTACACGATTTTGCGGATAATTGTACGTGCGAATCTTGTCAGACCTATCTCCCGAGCCAACCAAGTTTTTTCTAGAAGAAGCTTGTTCTGCTTCGCGCTTTTCCTGCTCTTGCTCATACAAACGCGCTCGCAGCACCTTCATGGCTTTGTCCTTGTTCTTCAACTGCGATCGTTCATCTTGACACTGCACAACTATGCCACTCGGAGCATGAGTTATACGCACAGCTGTTTCAAGTTTGTTCACGTTTTGCCCGCCTTTTCCGCCAGATCTAAACACATCAATTCGCAGGTCTTCTTGGCGGATTTCAATATCAACATCCTCAGCTTCCGGCATCACGGCAACAGTGGCGGCAGAAGTGTGAATACGGCCTGATGCTTCCGTTTCTGGGACGCGTTGAACTCTGTGTACACCAGATTCATACTTCATAGCACCAAAGGCATTCTCACCATTGAGTGCACACACTACTTCTTTAAAACCACCGCGTTCCGATTCAGTCAGGTCTATGATATCCATTTTCCATGACTTTTGCTCGGCAAAGCGTTGATACATTCTCAGCAAGTCGCCAACGAACAAACAGGCTTCATCTCCACCCGTTCCAGCACGGAGTTCAAAAACACAGTTGCGAACATCATTTTCATCGCGCGGCAGAAGCAACACCTTTAATTCCTCTTCGCCAGTTGCAACGGCCGACTTCAGGGTCTCAACTTCCTCGCGCGCCAAATCCTTCATCTCGCTGTCGAGGTCAGGATCGTTCAACATAGCACGGCTATCTTCCAATTCCTGTAGCTCATCTACCCACTGCTGTCCGGCTTTAGCAACTTCATCGAGTTGTTTCTTTTCTCTGCTCAATGCAGAGAATGCCTTGTAGTCCTGTGCTATTACAGGGTCTTGCAGCTTCTCCTCCAACTCGTGATACTTCGCTAGTATGGCTCGTATTTTATCTTTCATTGCCCGCGTACATTCAAGTGAATAGAACCCCAAAATTACATTTTTTTGTCGAGACTAGCTGCGATTCGCATGGCAATCTAGCCTCTGTATGAGAAATAGGCTGAAGAACCTGTGTTTTGCACTCGACTTGAGTTGTGTAAAACGCTATTTTTGCATCATGAAAAACAGTACACGCCTCTACCCTATTCGTTCTTTAGTTGTTCTTGCACTTTGCAGTATGCTCTTTGTGAGCTGCCGCGACGAAAACCCGGACTTGATTGATCCACCGTATGGACAAGACAGCGTTGCGGTTCGACTCTACAATGGCGTTTTTGACGGTGAGTTGCGATCACTAGAATTCGAAGGGTACGAGATTGCTGGGGTTTCGCCAGGCGCGTTTAGCTCACGCACAAACATCGGAATCGACTCTTCTCTGGTCACTTTGTATGGTACACAAGATCTCGAATACCAAACCACGCGACGAGTGAAGATGCCTCGCAATAGCAGTTTGCTGTTCTTTGGTTTAGACACGCTTGATGGCCAACGCGCCGACACATTGGTATATACCCTTGCATCTCCAGTGAATGAATCATTTCCCGATCCGTTGATTTCTGTCATCAATGTCAATCCTGTCACCGAGCGTTCGTATTCAGTGCGTCTCGGATGTCCGAATGGATCTGTTGTTGCAAGTGACTTGGACTATATGTCGCAAACTTTCCCTGTCACTATCGACACGGGGCGGCATACCATTTCGATATTGCAAAGGCAAGTTGGCATGCCGCAGGAGATTGTGGGGTATTTTGAATTCGATGTTCGTGATGGCGACCGGCTGACACTCATGGCATGCAAAAATGAAGTTGGTGAGGACGAGTTTCTGTTGGTCGATATGTTTTCATTGGAGACAAATCCCCTGCGAACCTTGCTTCCCGTAGATGAAACATCGGCAGAAATCAAGGTCGTAAATATGTCCTCAACTGCAATCGACGCTGTACGAAATGAATCCGAGTCCATCGTCGCAAACCTTCCTTCAAACACAGCAACTGAGTTTGTGTCTCTCACCGTTTGCAACAGCCTTGCCCCAGACATTATTTCGGCGCATCCAGCTGGACAACAGACTGGTGGCACAGCACAACAATCGTTGCAAGTAGCCAGCGAGTATACTGTATTTGTTGGCGACACGGCCGACGCAGATGCAGCATCAGTTGTGCTTGCTTCACCTTTTACCGTCTCTCCTGATGCCAACTCAATCGCAATACGAACAGTGAGTTTGTTGCCTCCGACGATGAAAGTAAATGTTTCTCTTGGTATGCGCAGTAATATCAACGACATAACGTCGGCAGGAACAGCATTGGCTTCTGATCTTTCTGGCGGTGAGTCAACCAATTCTATATTGATTCCAGCTGGTCCTCTGCCAATTACTGTCATCACCGATGGCAATCCGGAACGCCTGACAAATGCGGTGTACTACGAACCGCAAGCAGGAGCTTCGTACACATTACTATTGCACATGAAAGATGGCTCGCCGCAAATATCAATTTTGCAAGAGGGGCCAGCTACGCAGCCGGAGTTGGTGAACGAAGGCGTGTTCGTGCAATTGGTAGATGTTCGAGTTTCTGGAACTCCAACAACGTTCACATTGGGATCAGTGATTCGCAATGCAGAATTTGCTGATGGTGGTTCGAGTGCGACTGTGTTGCCAGAAGGTGAACACGAGTGTGTTGCAGATCTCACAACCGAATCAATTTCAGCATCAGTTGGTGAACGAGTTCTCATTATTGCAACGGGATCTCAATCCAATCCAGAAATTGTTGTGCAATCGTACACACCATTGTTGGCGACTGAGAATGAGTATAAATACCGTTTTGTACATGCATCGGTCAACTCTCCTAAAGTGACTGTAGCACTGGATACTCGTGCAGATATTGCAACCACAGGTTTGGACTTTGGCGGAATTTCTGGAGCGTCGACTGGTGTCATCGAACGATCGTATTCGCTGTTGTTTTTTGACGATGCAGATGTAGAGGGCGACCCAGTGTTTCAGGCGGACAATATCGCATTTGTGAAAGGGTCGGCCAATACAATCATATTCGGTGGCACAAACGAAGAGCATGTTCTTGTTATACAGCAGGAATTTTAGTCCATTTGCGATCGTATCGAGAACAGTTCTTAGGCGCGGCTCAATCTATATGCAGCACAATTTTGCCAAGCTGCCCACCGCGCTTCATATCTGCAAACGCTCGGTCAATTTCTGAAACATGGTATTCGGCGCGCACAACTGGGCGCAGCTCTCCTTTAGCCAATAGCTGTTCGACCATCCTTGCATTGGTGTTGCGAGCAATATCAGACAGGCTGCGCATTGTAAATGCATGAAGCTGAAGGTTTTTCATCAAAAATGTATTCATAGGAATAGTACTGTTGATCCCACGCAGCAACCCAATGCACACAATATGCGCTTTTGGATTTGCGTTGGAAACAGCCGCTGCAAGACCGTCGCCACCATAACAATCGAGAACATGATCTGCAGCGCAACGATCAGATCCTTCGAGCCATTCTGACACCGAAAGCACTTCTTGCGCACCTAGCTCTACTATCTCATTCGCATATTTCCTGTCTCTCGTAACTGCAATAGTTGCCGCTCCTAACATCGAGGATACCTGTACTGCAACGGTACCAATTCCTCCATTGGCTGCGGTAACAACAACACGCGAGCCCTCGCCGATGTTTGTTGCATAAGACAACCCTTGCCACGACGTTGCCAGCCCTTCCATCATCGAGGCTGCGTCTTGGAATGTCCACGCCTCTGGAATCTCTACCAGCTGACTTGTCGGCACGGACACATACTGCGCGAAAGCACCGCCGGGCACCAATCCCATCACTCGCTTGCCATTTTCCAATTCACCTGCAAACTCGAGACCTAGAATGTTCGTTGTTCCTGCAGGCGCACTGTACAAGCCTTTTGCTTGAAGTACGTCTGCCCTATTTACTCCGCAAGCGCGTACGCGAACTAGCGATTCATGTGCTTGTGGCGCAACCATAGGATGTGAAGTCCACTTCAGTTTCTTATGTTTGTTCTGAACAATTGCGAGCATAGAATCCATGTCTAAAAAGTCCTCAATGACTGTAGCAAAAGAATTGAAACCTTCAGAGTTGCGGTGGTACTGCGACTCAAAACAGTTGGAATTTAAGACAACTGCAGATCTTTCACCGTTAGATTCCATTATTGGTCAGCCGCGTGCGCTTGAAGCCCTGGAGATGGGTGCTGGAATCCCTTCGGCTGGGTACAACCTTTTTGTGTCTGGCTTGTCCGGCACGGGACGTCTCACAACCGTGAAACGCATGCTTGAGAAATTGCGTGCTGACAAAGCCAATCTCTTTGACTTTTGTTATGTGCACAACTTCTCTCAGCCAGCTGAACCGCGTCTATTGCGCTTTGCTGCAGGCATGGGAGATGCTTTTGCACGCACGCTAGAAGAAACGATCACCATAGTTCTGAACCGAATAAAACAAGAATTCTCAGACGATGCCTTCCGACGTTCGCGCAGATCTGTTGAGAACAAATTCCTAGATCAAGACCGGGATATCGCCAGCGCCTTTGCCAACAAAATTGCGCCGCATGGCTTCGTCATAGGACAGTCAACCAATGAAAATGGCTCGGTTACTCAGGAGCTATTGCTTCAGCTAGGCAAAGAACTATATGGTATCGATTCAGTAGAGCCTATGGTTGTTGCTGGCCAACTACAACGTGAAGCAGCCGATGAACTCCTGCGCCTGCACAAGCAGTTCTACGAGGAGTTTATCGACCTAGTAAACCAACGCATGCGCATTGCACAAGAAATGCACCGCAAGGTCTTGGAACACGATCAATTGGCTGCCGGCACTATTGTGCAACCATTGTTCGACGAATTGCGCGGCCAGTTTCGCTCCGAATGTCCTGCTGCGTGCAAGTTCCTCGACGAAGCTCAAGACTATCTGATGGCAAAAATTCAGTTCTTGGTGGCGGCAAGCTATCAGAACGAACAAACCTCCGGTGAAGAACGCGAACTCGTACGACAATTTCTGCGCAAGTTGGAAGTAAACACGCTTCACGCGAATTCCGACAACGTCAAGCCTCCAGTTGTTGTTGAAACGAATCCTACTTACTCCAACCTGTTTGGTGTGGTTGAACGTAAACAGAGCAGTTCTGGCTTGCAGACTTCCGACCACCTCAACATCAAGAGTGGATCACTTCTCGAAGCAGATGGCGGCTACCTTATTGTCAATGCACTCGATATTCTAACAGAACCTGGAGTCTGGAAACCGCTCAAACGTCTGTTGCTGTATCGTCGCTTAGACATCCAAGCACAAGGATTGGATGTTCAGATGAAGCCGCAGTTTATCGACTTGAATGTGAAATTGATCATGATAGGCGATGAAGATCTCTATCGCATCTTGTGGTTCGAAGAGGAAGATTTTCGCAAGATTTTCAAGCTCAACGCACAATTTGACTACGAAACGCCATTTTCAGCAGAAATGCTACACAATTTGGCGCGTTTTGTGTGCAAGATCTGTACTGAAGAGCATCTCCCTCATTTCACCACGACAGGTGTAGCTGCACTCGCAGAAGTTTCTTGCGAAATTGCTGGAAGACACGATTGGCAGAGTTTGCGGTTTAGCGCTCTTGCTGACATGATTCGCGAGGCGAGTTTCTATGCGACAAAAGACGGCAAAAAACAAGTGGTTCGCGCACATGTTGAGAAGGCTATGAACCTGCGTAAATGGCGCAACAATTTGCTGGATGAAAAGATTCACAATCACATTGTGAGCGGCGATCACTTGATAGACACGCAGGGATTACGAGTTGGTCAGATCAACGGATTGAGTGTGTTTTCAACCGGGTTGGTTTCTTTCGGTAAACCTGCACGTATTACTGCTACTGCGGGCGCGGGCTCTTCTGGACTCGTGAATATTGAACGCGAAGTTGAGCTGTCTGGAAGTATGCACGACAAGGGAGTCTTGATAATCCTCGGCTTGCTCCGCTCATGGTTTGCTCAACATTCAACTATAACACTTTCTGCTTCGATCGCCTTTGAACAATCATATGATGAGATCGACGGAGATAGTGCTTCGTCTACCGAAGTATACTGCTTGCTATCGGCACTTTCTGGTATACCCTTGCGTCAAGACATTGCCGTAACTGGAAGTGTAAATCAGCTTGGTGACATTCAACCTATTGGCGGCGTTAACGAAAAAATCACCGGCTTTTTCCAATTGTGCAAAGAGCGCGGCCTCACTGGGTCTCAAGGTGTTTTGATCCCTAAAATGAACACGAATTCTCTGATGCTTCCCGACGAAATCGTAGATGCTGTTCGCAAGAAGCTTTTTCATATATGGACAATTACCCGCATCGAACAGGGAATTGAATTGTTACTCGGCACGCCGGCAGGAACAATGGACGAGGACGACAATTGGACTGAGGGGTCTGTTTTTGAGGCGGTACAAGAACGACTCGACGACTTTAGAGAATTGGTAAAGGAACAAGAAGGTGGAGGTGATTCAATGGATCACGATCCAAAACCAGGCGGCTCCAACTCGGATGATCAAATTGAACCACCAGATTTTTCACACAACAACACATCAGCTTTATGAGACCTGTAAAATTACTTCCGTCGTTGCTTTCGTCCGACTTTGCAAACCTTGAGTCGGATATCCGTAAATGTGAAAGCGCTGGTGTAGACATGTTGCACGTCGATGTGATGGACGGACACTTTGTTCCCAACATAACTATTGGTCCGCTCATCGTGGATGCCATTCGCCCAAAAACCGAACTGCCTTTGGATGTTCACCTGATGATCTCAGACCCAGACAAATACATTCCTGCGTTTGCAGAAGCTGGTGCTGACAGTATTTCGGCACATGTTGAAGCCACAGCCCACCTGCACAGAACTCTGCAGTTGATTTCATCGTTCGACAAACAGGCTGGCGTGGCTGTGAACCCTGTTACTCCACTCGAAAGTATCTTTGATGCAGCAGAATACTGTGACTTCATTTTGTTAATGAGTGTAAATCCTGGATTTGGCGGACAGAAGTTCATTTCTTCTTTCCTCAAGCGCTGTGAACGCTTGCGAACATTTCTTGACGACAATGGCTTAGAACATGTTGCCATTGAAGTTGATGGTGGTGTGAAAGTGAACAATATTGCAGAGATTGCCAATGCTGGCGCTGAGTGGATTGTAAGCGGATCTGGATTGTTTGGTGGAGATCTCAACGAAAATGTGCAGTTGATGCGGAAAGAATGTGCACAAGGGTGACAATGCGCCCCCCTTGCCTGCACAAATCTAAATCACAGCATTGTGTACTTACTCTACTCGTGTTTGTACAACACGGAAGCCGAGTACATCGGCAATTGCATTGCGGTCTGGGCCTGCTCTGAAGAAAGCCGTGCTGTTAAGTGGTTCCATGCTGAATGCTCCACCGCGGGCAGACTGAAATTTTTCTCCTTGATCTGGCACTGCAGGGCCAGTTGGATTGTCAGTTGGCATACCGTCGTAGTACGTTTCGTCGTAGTAATCCCACGTCCACTCACAGATATTCCCAAGGATATCATACACACCAAAATCATTTGGCATCTTTCCGCCAACTGGGTGGATTGTGTTGTCAGAGTTTCCTTTGTACCATGCGATTTGATCCAAAACAGTGTCAATTCCTTCAACAGCGGAAATATCACCAGCATAGGTGTCAGTAGTTGTGCCGGCTTTTGCGATGTACTCCCACTCTGCTTCAGTAGGCAATCTAAAACCTGGTCCTTCAAAGTCACAAATCACTTCTGTGCCTTCGAACGTATACGCAGGTGCTATTCCCATTTCTTGTGAAAGCGCATTGCAAAAATCGACAGCACTGCGCCACGACACGCGGTTTACAGGGAGGTTGTCGCCAATTTCGGAACTCGGGTTGTTGTCCATCAGCTCTTCATACAAGTCTTGGGTGATCTCGTATTTAGAAACTGACAATGCTCCGATTGACACTGTGTTTACTGGCAGTTGATCAGGACTGCTTTCAACAGCGCCTGTGTTTCCATACTGAAATGTGCCGCTAGCAACATGTACCATTTCGGGTCCTTCAAACACGATGGGATCATCGTCATCTGAGCAACCTTGCAACATTGCACCAAACAGTGCGAGGGGTAAGAGAGTCTTTGTGAGTTTCATAAACATTCGTTCATTTCGTAAAACAATTCATGGTTTATTGTGGTTTTTTGGTGCGCGTCCAAGTTTGTGAGCGCCCAAACAGTGGCATTCCAATATAGCCGCGCAATTCCACTGTGTTTTCATCTTCATATGTAATAATGGCTTCGTAATTTTCACCTTCGTCAGCTGCGTAAATCTCACCTTCCCACTCATCATCTCCGTCCCATTCCAAATGTTCAAGAATGGTGAGACCAACAATTGGACGAGACCGCAGCTTGGGGTCGGGGTTCAAATTGTCAGTTTTGGGTTTTCCATTTTTGCCCAACGGTTCTTTCACCCACACAATGGTTCCGTTGAGTTTCCATTCACCGCCAACATACTCATTGCGAAGTTCTATAACTCCCTTGCCGCCTTCGGTAAGCCAATACCCTTCTACGGCGTCTTGTATTGGTTCTTTTGGAGTTTGAAACAGTAGTAGAAACAGTGATAAAAATGCAATCATGTGACTTGGGTTTAGAGTTGGTTTGCAAAACAACACAATCCGTAATCTATGGAATCAAGAGTATTCGGTGCAATGCTTGATTGCTGCCTCTGTCAATTCTTATCAAATACATCCCAGCTGGAAGCTGATGCGATGCCGTAACGCGCACCGGTTTGGTAGCATCGCTTTCTTCCCTGTGTAGCATTCTCCTTCCGGCAATATCGAATACCTGAATTGACGTTCGACCACGCCCACCGTCAACTGCGACATCAATGGTTTGAGCAGTCATGTGTACGCTTGTTTGCATTGGATCTGCTGACTGAATATCGTACACAAGGCAATCGTTGGAGCGCACAATCTCACCTGCCGTCACTTCAGGGGCAAACACCACGGTATGGCATTCGTCGTAAACAATAGCTGTTTCAAGAACCTGCAAGTGTGTGTGCTTCAACGTTGCCATGAGCCTGGTAATCTCTATCTGAACATCAGATGTTCCAATGTCTTGCAGATTCAGCTGAACCACACATGTGCCCTGCGTTCCTTGTACTTTCACATCTGTCGCGGCCAATGTATCGCTGATGTGCAAGGTGCGTGCATCAAAGCCAATAGTGAACTGCAACACGCCTCTATCTTCAATTGGAAACCACGGTTCATATCCAGAGATTTCAATAGTTGCGACAGTTGTTTCGCCAATGTCCATTTCTATTTGAGGCAATGCTATCTGCAGTTTGTCTATCGGAACTACAGACACCGGGACTGCTTGCTGTACAGTGCAAGTACCCTCATTGGCAAACAACATGATTGTCTCAGAACGTTCTAGCGCGTACTCGAGTACAGCACCGGTTCCTATTGTGTCGTTGCTGAGTACCCAAGTGTACGTTGAGGCTCCTTGAGCAGTGAGCGAAAACACCTCTTCGGGGCATAATGTACCTACAGTTGACACAACAACTTGTGGTGGATTCTCTACATACACTGTGGTGGTGGTTGACCCCACGCAGCTGCCGCGATAAACCGTTACAGTATACTCGGTTGTTGCATCGGGAAATGCTAATGGATTGGCTGAGTTAGAAGAAGACAAACCCGTGGAAGGTGACCATTCATACAAGTCTCCTTCAGTTACTTGCAACACAGTAGTGTCACCCAAACAAATTGTCACATCGTCCGAGACCTCAGCAACCAATTCCTCGTCCACAACAATCGTGAAGGTTGTAGTCTTTGAGCATATACCATTACTTGCGAGCAATGTGTAGGTAACCGTTTCAGTGGGTTGCAGAGTAGCGCTTGTTGTTCCAGCGGACGGTGCATTGGGCCCTAACCACTGCAACTCTGAACTGTTTGTAAGTACGCGAATCTCAACCTGTTCTCCAGGACAAATCACAACGCTCTCAGGTCCGTGCAAAACAACGGAATCAACAATCGATACAGGTACAGCAACGACGAGATCACATCCACTGGCGGACGACACAAACAACTCATATGCACCATTGTTGGTGGCCGTTGTATTCAGTTCACTAGAGGTAGAGATGACCGTCTCGTTGAAATGCCACTCATAAGCTGTGAACTGATTCGCATTCAACAGCTCAACATTCAACGGCTGTCCCTCACACACTGAATCTGCGGCAATGGACAACAACGGATGTTCGATTTGTTCCACTTCTACCTGCACCGAAAGCGTGGTCTGGCATCCAAGATCATCCCACACGATACATGAGTACGTGGTCGTTGTTGTTGGCCACACTGTTGGATTAGCAACCGCGACTGCTGAGATTGCTTTGGCGGGACTCCAGAAGTATTCGCTTCCACCAAGCACTTCAATCTGAACGGAATCTCCAGGACAGATAGTCACGTCAGGAGAAGCAGCCACGTCAAAAGTGTGCTGTTTCACATAAATACTATCTACGCCTTCACACCCAAACCGTGTTGTTCCGTGAACATACACCATTCCTTCATCTCCAAACACTTGAACGGAAGAGTCTGAATACGGCAGTCCAGTAGAAAACCGCAATGTGTCTGCACCTTGAGCGATGAGTTCCGCGGGTGCTTCACACACATACAATGTATCAGACTCAAACAGGTCACGCGGAGCAGAGTACACTCGCACTGTTTGTGTAAAAAGGTCGTAACCACCACGAGCACTTACTTTGAGTGTGGTTGTATATGATCCGGGTTGTGAGTAGCAAATTGGCGGGGGATCTTGTCCGAGCCATGTACTTGGTGATCCGCCTTCAAAAGCCCATTCCCATTCTTCAGGGGCGTTGACACTTACATCTTCATACTCAATACATTCACCCACACAGGCATCGTCGAACAAAAATGCAGCTTGAGCACTAAGACACTCTTGCACTGTTTCTTCTGGAGCAAAAATGT
>JAUHYX010000315.1 GCA_030426285.1 bacterium | reverse complement strand
GTATACGTACGGGACAATGGAGTGCACGATCTCGGCTTGAAAAGCGTTACCGCAACAGGTTCAGCAACAATGGATATTGAGAATCTCGCCAAGCCCGTTCCAGGTGTTCCACAAACAGATTTCTTTGTGCGCAGTGCGCGAACCGATAGTTGGGGAAGCGTGCGCGTTGAGTCGGTTGACTTAGCAGGCAATGTCAGCGTCTATACCATCTGTTACCTGAACGACAAAAACTCTGGCACATTTGTATATGAATTGACCGCCGGAGATGATGCACCCTGCGAAACTGGATACACATGGTTTTGGGGTGGTTTTTTCCAAGTAAGTCACGACTTTCAAGCTCCGTCTTTTTCAGCCAGCGATATACTTTCAGGTGCGTCAGGAGATTTCGGTCCTTCCGGCGGCTATTCAGGATACATAGGCGCTGAAATTGGGACCCGCTTGAGCGATGCATTGGCGGTGTCTGGCGCACTTTCGCTCGAATCGTTGGGTGGAGATATCATTGCGTACGACACAGCAAGAACTACTATGTTGGTGGACACTGGCTATACACAGGTTCAAGAAGCTACAGCCTATTCTCAACAATACTTGTATGCAACAATAAGTCCTGAATTGGAATGGTATGTTGCCGACAACTATTACGTATTTGGCGGTGTATCAGCTTCTTTGCAATTATCGAGCAGTCATGAAGTTTCTCGCTCAATAGTCAGTCCTGCAGATCAATCGTACTCTCAAACAAATTCACGATCACAAATTGTTGAATCTGGTTCCGACGATCGTGCGCAGTCGTTTTTATTGGGAGTGTCTGGCGGTTTCGGACTGCATGTTCCACTCGACAACCGCCTAGCCTTGTCTGCGCGTATTGGAGGGCGATATATGCTCTCTTCGTTGATGTCAGATAGCGATTGGTACTACACGCGCCTTCCTTTCTTTAGATTTGGGCTGCGGTACAGCATGCCGTAGGACTACCTTATGTTCATTCGGTTCATTTGTTTTTTTCTGATTCTGGCATGTACGGTTTCTGTTTCTCTTGCGGCAGATGGCGAAGCTACGTTCTATCAGGGAACTGAATTTCGTTTAGCATTTCTACAGAATTTTCGCGACTCAGAGCAAAATACAGCTGGTATTCCGTCCAAAGCAGATGACTTTCAACCGCGCTTGTTTCTTACTGCTCAGGAAAATGCATCGGTAGATATCGAAGCTCCTGGCGTCGACTATTACAAAACCGTTTATGTTCGTGCAGGCACTGTGGTTGAGGTCAATTTGCCCGCCGGAGTTCAACTTCGCGGTTCGGGTATAGTTTCTAACAACTCTGTTCTTGTCACATCCGATAATCCCATAACCGTTTACGGTTTGTCGCATCGTTTGCAATCGACAGACACCTGGCTAGCATACCCAACCAACAATGCCGGCGTTGAATACCGCGTGTTGGCATATGAACGCAATTTTGATGACCTCACTGGTGAAATCGCAATTATTGCGATTAATGATGCTACCTCTGTTCGCGTTGTTGCTAGTGGGTATATAGAAAATGGCTCAGATCCAGGTGGACAAAAAACATATGAACTCGAAAAAGGGGAAGTATTGCTGCTGCAAGGTGCCGGAATTCCCAACAATGACCTATCGGGCACTCAAATTATCGCAAACACGCCAGTGGTTGTCCTAGCAGGACATCGCTGTGCACAGATTCCGCGCGATAGATTTGCCTGCAATCACCTAGTTGAGCAGGTGCCGCCGGTTGAGGCACTAGGCACGAAATTTTATATTTCACCCTTGAGGGATCGTTCAAATTCAACGGTGCGAGTGTTGGCCACGCGCAACAACACCAAAGTGTTTCAAGACTACAAAGTAGTAGCTCTTCTACAAGCTGGTGAAACCTATGAAACTCACAGCCAACACGCTCCTATGCAGATAACTACTTCCGCACCAGTACTCGTTGCACAATACAGTCAAGGATTTAGCAATGGTGACTCTTATGGCGATCCCATGATGCTGTACGTCACACCCTCAGAGCAATTTGCTGAAGAAACTGCATTTGTTACTCCGTTTCGGGGTGCGTGGAGACACTATGTGAATATCACAGTTCCAGAAGATGCTGTGGGTGAAGTAACGCTAAATGGAGAGCCTTTGGCAGATTCTCTGTACACGCGATTTGGAACGAGTCCATACTATTCACTTGGCTTGGAAGTACCGTATGGCACATATCAGGTACAGTCTCCAGAACCTATTGGCACGTACTTGTATGGGTTTGGATACAATGAGTTTGATCGCGATGCCTATGGTAGTGCTGGTGGACAATCATTTCGCAGAGTAAAACCGCAAGCAGATACAATTGCACCGCGAGCAGTGCTGGTGCAAGAAGAGGGAAAAACTCTAGTGCGCTTTGTAGATGATGGACCGCATGATTCAGGGCTCGAGTTTTTGGAAGTACTTGCTGGTACTCTGCCTTTTGTGCGTGTCGGCGATGTTGAAACAGGCGCACCGCAAGCAGAGCGGACTGTTGCCATGTTGAGTGCAGAGGAAAAGAAACAATTGTTGTTTACAACGTTTTCAGTTGTTGATATTGCTGGCTTGTAGTTGGAGCCATCATCGTTCGTAATTGTAAGACGATGAAATTAGGTCA
>JAUHYX010000086.1 GCA_030426285.1 bacterium | reverse complement strand
TGGGATGCAGAAGCTGTTCAAGCAGTTCTCATTCCCCGGCGGGATCCCGAGCCACGCCGCCCCGGAAACGCCGGGTTCGATCCACGAAGGCGGGGAGCTCGGCTACTCGCTCGCGCATGCCTTCGGGGCGGCCTTCGACAATCCCAACCTCACTGTCGCCTGCGTGGTTGGCGACGGCGAGGCGGAAACCGGGCCGCTCGCCACGGCTTGGCATTCGAACAAGTTTCTGAATCCGGTTCGCGACGGTGCAGTTCTGCCGATCCTCCATCTCAATGGCTACAAGATCGCCAACCCGACCGTGCTCGCGCGGATCCCGCGCGAGGAGCTGGCCTCGCTCATGCGCGGCACACTTGAGGTAGATTCAGAAAAGGGCATTGGAACTACATTTACATTTACAATCCCAACGGCTCAAGCAGAAAGCAGCGTGGCTGACTATTACGACTCGTGTAAAGGGACATTTGGCAATACTGTTATTGCAGTGATCTCCGACTCTAAAACGTATTGCAACAGTGTTGCTGACATGCTCGATCGCTGGGACGTGCGCCATGTAGAATATTCAGATAATGGGTCATGGCAGAGCATTGGTGAAGGTATATCCTGTGTGCTTATAGACTACACTGCTTTCAACGGAGCAGGGGGCAAAGTGGTATATGACTTGCGCAAGAGGTTCAACTTTCAAGAGTTGCCAATTGTGTTGCAGTGTCCTGTAAACAAAGTGACATCTGTCTTGAGAGAATTCAAGGATATGTGCAACATGGTTTTGACCGTACCGACCAAGCGACTTCAGCTGTTTGACACTATGCTTGCCGCGCACGCAGAACATGTAAGCGACATCTCCAACGGAGAATCCAGGCAATACATTCAACGAAACTTAGCCGATGTGTTTCCCTTAAAGATCCTCGTGGTTGATGACACAGATCTATCGCGCAGACAACTCACAACCATGTTGCGCCTAATGAACTACGAACCAGAAGAAACACATCTGGGCGTCAACGCCGTTGAGCTTGCCTCAATGAATCACTATGACCTTATCCTCATGGATTTGCAATTGCCTGGAGGAAGTGGATATGAAACGGCCCAAACAATACTCAACCAGGACTCGGTAAAAAAACCAATGATTGTCGCTCTGACTGCTGTGCCTGACGAAAAGGAAAAGCAACTGTGCTACTCAATTGGCTTCAAACACTACACAGCAAAACCGATGACACTGAGCGATATGCATGAGCTCATGCAGTCTGTGCGATCCAAACAAGATTCTTAGAGCTTCCCGCCACACATTTTGCAGTATTCAGCATGCACATCATGGCCTTCTTCACCGCAGTGAATACAGTTTCTCGTGGTAATATGTGCACCTTCTTTGCGCGACAACTGTGCCGTAACAATACCAGTTGGAACTGCAATTATTCCGTAACCAAGAATCATGATGAATGAGGCTATGGCTTGTCCCAATGGCGTTTGTGGAGAAATGTCACCATATCCAACAGTGGTCATTGTCACTATCGCCCAATAAATACTCTTGGGGATGCTCGTAAAACCGTTCGCCTCACCTTCAACAACATACATGACTGAACCAAAGATCACGGTGAGCAAACTCACGGCAAAAATGAACACAAAGATTTTGCGTGCACTTGCGCGAAGAGCATTTGTGAGTTGTTGAGCTTCGGAAAGATACTGTACCAGCTTCAGGACACGGAATACGCGCAACAGGCGCAGAACACGAACAACGAGTAAGAATTGCGATCCCGGAACGACCAAACTAATGTATGTCGGCAACACGGCCAGTAGATCTACGATTCCATAGAATGAGAACACATACTTGAGTGGCTTTCTAATTGTAACTACACGTAAGATATACTCTGCAGAGAACCCAATTGTAAAAATCCACTCGAGCAGGGTCAACTCGAAGTCCCAATGTTCGCTGATCCAGCGAACACTATCGAGCATAACAATTACAACAGAAAGAACAATGCTCCATATCAACGCAACATCAAACAATTTTCCCGCTGGTGTATCAGCTTCAAAAACTATTTCATGTATGCGTTCACGTAGTGATTGTGGCTTGTCGTTCATGCTACATCTCTAGAGTTAACTGATCATCTACTTTTGAACTGCGGTGCTCGCCATCTGCAAGGTTGGAAATTCCTATGCCGAGGAGTCTCACTGGTTTATCAATGGGACTATTGTACAGTAGTGCTTTGCCAACTTCGTAGAGCTGTTGTGCTTCTGAAACACTGTGTGACATGGTTTTCGACCTTGTATGTTGCTCAAAATCAAAATACTTGATCTTCAGCGTAACAGTAAAGCCCGCACTTCGCGTCGCTTCAATTCGTTTCGCAGCACGTTGTACGACCAATAGCAGTTTTTCGTCTAAAACGCCCAAATCTGAAACGTCCTCGCCAAATGTTGTTTCAGCACTAACTGATTTGCGTTCTCGAGACGAACGAACAGGCCGATTGTCTATTCCACGAACAACATTATAGAACCAAGAACCAGATTTCCCAAACATTCGCACCAAGGCAGACTCAGTATATTCTCTTAAGTCTTTCCCTGTATATATTCCTGCTTCATTCATCTTGCGCTCGGTAACACTGCCTACACCGTGAAATTTACCCACGTCGAGATTTCCGATAAACTCAACTGCATCGGAAGGTGGCACAACCGTCATCCCATTGGGTTTATTAAAATCGGAGGCAACTTTTGCAATGAACTTGCAATAGCTAACACCAGCACTCGCAGTCAAAAAACACTCTTTCCAAATATCCGCGCGAATGCGTTCTGCAATGCGTGTGGCTGATCGCTCTCCGACAATATTTTCGGTAACATCCAGGTAGGCTTCGTCGAGAGACAGGGGTTCAATGGCGTGAGTATAACGTTGAAAAATTTTTCGAATGGTGAGAGAGGTTTCTTTGTACACCTCGAATCTAGGTTTCACGACTACGATATCTGGACAGAGGCGCAATGCCTGGCCTGTAGGCATTGCACTTCTTACTCCAAATGCTCGAGCTTCATACGAAGCGGCCGCCACAACTCCCCGCTTACCACCGCCGACCATTAATGGTTTGCCGCGGTAATCCGGGTTGTCGCGCTGTTCTACTGATGCGTAAAACGCATCCATATCAACGTGAATAATTTTACGCTGATTCTCCATCAGAAAAATCTAGAGCTACAGAATTGATACAGTAGCGAGTCTGCAACGGCATAGGGCCGTCGTTAAAGACATGTCCAAGATGGGACTCGCAGGCTGCGCACCTGACTTCAATGCGCTCCATGCCGTGGCTGGAATCTCGAACGTATTGGATCGTTTTTTTGCCAACAGGTTCTGTGAACGCCGGCCATCCGCATCCGTGATCGAATTTCGAATCGCTAGAAAACAGTTCAGCTCCGCATGCTTTGCACGCGTACATTCCGCTTTCAAAATGCTCCACAAATTCACCAGTAAACGGTCGCTCAGTTCCACCTTCTCGCAGTACCACATACTCGAGTTCTGTTAGCTGTTGGCGGTATTCTTCATCGCTTTTTTTGTCCACCCCGGCCTCCTTTTTTACTGCGGCCTCCGTTTCTAGGACCACTCTTCTCACCACCGCTTCTACTGCCGCGGTCGCTTTTTGGTTTTTTCCCGCGCGGGCCTCCGCTCTTTCGTTTTTGTGGTGGTCCAGAAGGTAGGTTCTTTGCCTTTCTGCGCTGTTCCTCTGCCTCGCTGATTGGAACAACAGGCTTGTGCAGCAAGTCCTGATACAGTTCGTCCAGCATCATAGCCATAAGGTCGAACTCTTCGTTCTCCATCAGTTCTTTTGCTAACGGCACAAAACGCTCCATACGTTCGCGCTGCAGTTTATCCTTTTCGCGCAGTTTTGCCTCTAGGTGAACCACCATTCTTTGGGCCACCAAATTGGAGGTAGACTCCGCGTCTGGCACGTCTTCAGCATCCAATTGAAACTTAAACTTCTTGGCGATGCGTTTCATCTGCAAAACTTCACCAAAGTCAGCCAACGTAATCACTGTACCGCTTGCACCAGCACGAGATGTTCGGCCTGCACGGTGGATATACGATTCCGGGTCATCAGGTGGCTCGAACTGTATAACGTGTGACAGTTCAGGAATATCGATTCCGCGAGCTGCCACATCTGTTGCGACGAGGAACCTGAGACTACCTTTGCGAATTTTACCGAGAACTTTTTCGCGTTGACTTTGAGTGAGGTCGGCGCTCAGTTCATCTGCATCATATCCGAATCGCTGCAAAAATGTCGTTACGTATCGAACCGTTGATTTCATATTGCAGAATATGAATGCGCCTGCTGGGTTCTCTTTTTCAATAAGGCGAACGAGCGTGCGATCTTTCTGCATCGCATCGACCTTGATCAAGCTGTGCTTTGCACGAGAAACATGCACCTCGCCACCACTCAGATTCAACAATGGCGCATCTGGGTGCAAGAATTGTTTAGAGATCCGCATCACATGTGGTGTATATGTGGCTGAGAACAAATAGCCATTGAACTCAGAACGCGGTAAGAAGCTGCCAATCTTTTTCACATCGGGATAGAATCCCATAGACAGCATGTGGTCGGCTTCGTCGAACACCAACACTTGCAAGCCAGCCAGACTTAAGTTTTTGCGCATGAGGTGGTCGAGCACCCGTCCAGGTGTACCCACAACAATATGCACGCCTTTCTTGAGTTGGTTGGTTTGTGCGCCGTACTTGGTTCCGCCGTATACTGCTGCTACAGACACGCCAGAACCTTTCGAAAGGATCTGAAACTCGTCTGCAACTTGCCTTGCGAGTTCTCTTGTTGGTACAAGTACCAAGACCTGGCATTCTCTCTGCTCGCGATTCACTCGCTCGAGCGCTGGAAGGGCAAATGCCCCTGTTTTACCACTTCCGGTGCGACTCTGCACCATGATGTCTTTGTTGGCAAGAAAGTATGGAATACTTTTTTGCTGTACGTCCATCAGTTTGCTCCATCCAGCATTGCTTGCTGCTTGCTGCATTGCCTCCGGCAAATCTGATAGAGTCACAGGTGGAAGATATTCCACCTTGTCGGTTTGTTTGTTTTCACTACTCACTACTAAAATACCTCTGAAGCTATGGCTTCAACACTTCCACTTTTTCCCATCGTGTAAAAATGAATACACGGAACCCCAAATTCGATGAGTTCCTGACACTGTTGGATCGCCCAATCAATTCCAACCTTGCGGATTTCGTCGCGCGACGAACATGCAAGAACGTTCTTCACCAGGGTTTCTGGCAAATCAACATGGAAGAATCCGGGCAGCAGTGAAAGGTGTCGTGCTGTAGTAATAGGCTTGATTCCTGGAACAATTGGGCAATCTATTCCAAACTCGCGACACTTATGGACAAAAGAGAAAAACTTTTGATTATCGAAAAACATTTGAGTTACAATATACGACGCTCCGGCTTCTACCTTGTTTTTTAGGTGCTGTAAATCCACTTCCATGTTTGGTGATTCGAAGTGTTTTTCTGGATATCCAGCGACCCCAACAGAAAACGAAGTTCGAGCGTCTAAGTCCAATCCTTCGTGGATATATCGACCATTGTTCATGTCCATTATCTGGCGGACAAGATCGATTGCGTATGTGTTTCCCTCCGGTTCAGGAGTAAACACGCGTTCATTTTTTACACTGTCACCTCGCAAGGCGATTACATTGCGTATCCCTAGAAAGTCGAGATCAATGAGTGCATTCTCGGTGTCTTCCTGCGTAAAACCACCACAGATAAGATGCGGAACAGCTTCTGTGTCATAACGATTGCGAATTGCAGCAGCAATACCAACTGTGCCGGGGCGCTTGCGTACGGAATACCGCTTGAGTAACTTCATAAGCGGGTCAATCGCTGAATACAGAGCGTCTACTCGTTGCCCTTTCAGGGGCGGCATTACTTCTACCGAAAACAGACTCTTGGATGTGTTGCGCAATTCTTCGCCAACATTTTTAACTTGGATACTCATACTCTAAGACGCACATTTCCTACATTTATCTGCATAAGGAATAACTTTCAATCGCTCTGCAGACACTTCACCACCGCACTGAACGCATGATCCGTAGGTGCCTTCATCGATGCGTTTAATGGCCGCTTCAATACTCTCGAGCTCTTTGCGACCTACTTGGTCAAGCGCATCGAGAACTTCGTCGTTCTCCTGCTCGACGGCTTGCTCGGCAAAATCTTGCTCAAGTGGCTTTTCACTGCGTTGAATTCTCGCTTCAATTTTGCGGACTCGTTCTGCCAACTCATTGCGTTCGGCAACCAACTTTGCTCTGATTTCATCTACATTCATGACACCACCTGATACATCTTGTTATTGTTACAGAACTTGTTCCCAATCTTCTTGTTTGAATCCCACTAGCGCTACCCCATCACCAATTAAGAATGGGCGTTTCACCAGCATGCCCTCACCCTCGAGCAATGACAAAGCATCGTTCGTCGACATTTCCCTCAGAGCTGCACTCAACCCCTTTTCACGATACAATTTACCAGAGGTGTTAAACAGTTTGCGAATGTTTCCACCATATACCGCCAGCATTTCTTCTAATTCTGAACGCGAAGGTGGCGAACTCACAATATCAATTGTTTGAATATCATTTGCGTTGAGACTCTCAACGAATTTTTGCGCCTTCTTGCAGGTAGAACAGTTTTTATACGCGTATAACTTTTTCATGCCTTACTCTTTGGTTATGATAGTGCTGGCAGCACAATACTAAATTCACTTCCACTGCCGAGCGAACTCTCTACTTCGATTGTACCGCCGACTACCTGTGCCAATTTCTGAGCAATGTTTAGTCCTAACCCAGTTGAGTGCTCTCCCGCCGTTGGTTGTGCTGACAACCGGACAAATTTTTCGAACAAATGCCGTTTGTCTTCATCTGTCAACCCAGGGCCTTGGTCGCGAACCGAGATCCAGACAACATTTGATTTTCTTACCACCGATACGTGTATATCCGTGTTTTGCTCTGAGAATTTCAATGCATTGGAAATCAAATTGTCTGCAATCTGAATAAGTAAGTCAGGATCAGTTTTTACCAACACTGCAACTTCAGGCGATTCAAAATGAATGTGTATATTCTTCTCTGTTGCCTGATCTTGGTAAATCTGCACTAGACCTTGCATTAGTGGCACAATATCTTGCACCGACATAGCGGGAGTTATTTTGCCAAGCTCAATTCTGTTTACTTCCAGCAAGCCTTGTACAATCTTCAACATTCTTGATGTTGTTCGGTGAATATCTCTGCCATATTCTACAACTACTTCATTGTTAGAGTCTTCTCCTTCTTTTGCCAACAATGAAGTAATGAGCTTTATCGTGTTCAATGGGTTCTTCAATTCGTGCGTGGCAATTCCCAAGAACTCATCCTTGTCTTGATTCAATTTTGCCAAGGATTTATTGGATTGTTGAAGCTCAACATTTGTAGCTTCAAGTTCATCTGTCATCACCCTCAACTGTTCTTCTCGGAGGCGCAATTTGTTGTACGCTTCGCGAAGTTCGACACTGCGTTGTTCAGCTGATTCTGCTCTTCGTTGGGCTTCATCTACTTCGAATTGCTTTTTAATCTTGCGCAGATTAGCTGCATTCTCTTGTTCCTCAAACTCGATCCATTTTGCATGCTTTTCTTGTTCGTGATGCCATGCTCGTTGATACTGTTGCAAATCGGCATATGTTCTTGCCAAAACACCGTGAAGTTCCGAAAGAGTTTTAGTTTCCCCAAGCTGTTCCACCACATCTAAGGCCTCTTCCAAAAGTGACAGCGCTTTAGTTGGCTCATTCATGTGCAGATACACTTCTGCCATTTCCCACAAAGCATCTGCCTGTCCCCGTATGTAGTTTACTTCGACTGAAAGCTGCAGTGATTTGTTATATGAACCAATAGCTAGCTGATACTCTTTATCTGCACTATACGCCATAGCTTTCACACAATGAGCCATTGCAGCTTCTTTTACCAAGTTCATTTCCGAGGCGAGGTCGAGAACGGTTTGTGCTTCAACATGCGCTGCACAGGTGTCGCCCATGCGCAAGTGACACAATCCCATGTTGATTTGTACTTCTGGCAACAAGTGCTTTTGTCCAATTCTAGCACGCATATGAGCAGATTGTTGATAGTATTGCAGTGCTTTATCTGGCTCACCCGTTTGGCTGTAAATAACGCCAATGTTCATCATGGCCCCAGCACAACCTGCTAGATCACCTAGTTCCTGAAGCGGTTCTCGTGCCTGAATAAAGTATTGCAATGCTCGCGTGTTGTCGCCAATGAAATAGTAGTAGCCACCAAGATTGAGAAGAGAGGTTCCAACGGCCGCCATATTGTTGGACGATGTTGCGAGCTCCAATGCTTGTTCAAAATAGTCTTTACCAACACTATTGTTGCCCTTTTGCAATTGGGTTGCACCTAGGTTGTTGTACACAGTTGCGAGCAATCCGTCATCGTCGGGTATCTTGCTTATAGCTTGCATGCACATACTTAAAGACTCATCGTACTTTCCCATGACACGGTACAAAGAGGCGAGCTCTATGAGAACATTTACGTGTATAACATTAGGCAGGTTTGCATGTGAAAGAGCTTCTTGCAATAGGTCATGAGCTGCCTGCAATTCTCCTGAAGACTGCAATTGCAATGCTCTAAAAGCATGTAGCCAAACGCGTTGCTCAAGTGGCAATTGTTCAACAATGTTCTCCGCGACTTCGAGTGCCTTTTGTCTTCCTGCATTGTCGAACTGCAAGTACATTTTAGTACTCAAAAGCAAGCATATATAGAATGCTAACTGCTCATCATTCAATTCTGGCAGCAACGAGTAAATATCTTCAAGAACCCGGGCGCGGTCTTCTCTGCCATCCTCGGTATTGTGAAGACGCAGTATTTCCAGCCCTGCTCGAATGGTTGTAGCTGGGTTGACAGCAATAGTACCAACCTCTGCATTCGCAAACGAACTATATGCTTCAAATCTCGCATAGGTTGATTGATCATGAGAGACAACAATATCTATTTTCGTTGCATCTTGAGGCGAGATACTCTCATTGAGCTTCGACCTCACTATATTTCGAATCGTGTTTACCATAATAATGCTGCACCAAAGACACCGCTGGCGTCTCCGTGTTGTGCTATTCTTACCGCCGTGTCTGCTTCGCCTCCAAACACAAATGCTTGCAGCCTTTTACGAATCTCGATCTCTAGGCCTTCGATGCGCGACACGCCGCCTCCTAGAACAATGACTTCTGGGTCAAGGATATTTATAACTGACGCCAGAGCAGCGGCCACGCTGTCGTACCAAGCAGACAATGTCTCCCGCACTTGTGGGAATTCCTGCGCATGCTTCGCAGCATCAGTAATATTCTCTGCCTTTCCAATGGCGTGCCCATAGCGCTGCATAAAGCCTGGACCAGACAAAAACGTTTCAATACAATTTTCTTTGCCACAATAGCAAACTACGTTTTTTTCATTCTCCCGTTGCCAGGGCTGAGGGTTGTGCCCCCATTCACCTGTTAGTGCGTTGGGTCCAACAACAAGACTATTGTTTACCACAAAACCGCCACCTACGCCCGTGCCCATAATAACGCCAAACACCGTATTGTATTCCTTTCCGGCACCGAGAATTGCCTCGTGCAGGGCAAAACAGTTGGCGTCATTTTCAATGCGCACGGTTCTATCCAACACATCTTCAATGTCGGCTCGAAATGGTTTTCCATTAAGCCAAGTAGAGTTGGCGTTCTTCATCAGCCCTTCTCTACGTCGCGAGACAACCCCTGGCAAACCGATACCAACAGTACAGGGTTCACCAGCCTTTTGCTCACCTAGCGCTACGAGCTTCTCAACAACCTCAAGAGTTGCTGCATAGTCTTCAGTTGGAGTACCCTCTCTCTGCCTAAACACAGTCTCGTGTTGGTCATTTAAAACTATGGCTTCAATTTTTGTGCCACCTATGTCTAGTCCGATTTTCACTTGCTAGTTGTTGTTGTTGCTTGTGGAAAAAGTGTAGTGAATTCCCTGTGATATAGCTTGTCGGAGTGCTTGTCTTCTGTCGCTGCTAATTCTTCACTCGTGTATCCCGATTTCACGCTCAGTACGACAATACTCTGTTGATCTTCTCGAGCTTCGAAAGAAATTCGCCAAGTTCTGCAGGCAAGGATCCAGACATTTCGTCCCTGCTCAATTCGTTCAACGCGTTTGCGGCGCGAGTTAAAGGGGTCGTCGGAGAGCTGTGCGTGAATTGCACTCGTCAAATCCAGCCCAATATTCTCCAATATCCAACGCAATTGTACCTGTGCAGTCTCTGCAATTGAAATCGTCCACGTTTCCAACTCACGCTCATGTGTCCACCCAACAGACGCATCTGTGAAACTGTCTGCATACGGCATATAGGGTTTGATGTCGAGCACCGGGCTTCCGTCCATCATATCTGACTCTTCGATGTCGATAAATGTATCGCCAATAGACACCAACTTGACACACGATATACCGATTGGATTGAGACGATGTGGCGACCTTGTTGCAAACACGCCAATGTGCTTTCGTCCAATTCCCGGTGGACTCACAAGCTGCTTGCTTGCGCCTGCTTTGTGAAACACAAAAACAATCCAAACGCGGTCAAAACCCTCAAGATCTTTCAAGGCATCGCGACCAACTATACGCGTGTCAAATTCAATTCTCGCCGTGTGCGCTTTGGCTAGAACGGCCTGGCGCGGTAGTTGCCAGGGGTATGCATGATTACTGCGAACGTGCCCAATGACGTGAAATGAAATGCTATCTGCTTCTTTTCCCATGAGTGTTTACTTGAGTATTTACTTGTCGTCACAGTGTTGGGAGAGCACCTTCATACGATCGAGTCGAGCCTTTTCATTGGCAACAAACCACTCATCTTTGGCTAATGCTTCGTGCGCTATGCTTGCATGAGTGCACGCTTTGGTGATTTCGCCAAAGCCATCATACAGTTCAGCCAGCTCTTCATGTGTGTATCCACTTGGGTCAGCTTGTTCAGCTTCAGCTCTTGCAAGAATATCTAATTGCATTTCCAATGCTTCTTTGTGTTGCCCCATTTCTCTCAAACACCGAGCAACGCACCAAATTGCAATACGATGGCCTTCACCAGTGTTGCGTTCACTGTGCCAAGCAAGGCTCTTGTCAAACATTGCCAGTGCAAGATCTAGTTTCTGTTCGTCAAAGTACGTCCACCCAGTATTGTTGTACAAACTAGGCAGCCATCCCTTTACAGTTTGCAGTTCGGAACTCTCAATCATGGCAATGGTTTTAAGGTTCCATTGTAGACGATCGCTAGGTGCAGCAGCAATCCCGAGCATATGTGCGGCATCGATAGCCAAGCCTTCTAAATTGTTTTCTTGCGCTACTTGTAAGGCTTGCTCGAACAATGGACATGCTTCTTGGGGTTTGCCAGAAGAGTTAAAGGAGCGTCCGCGTTCCAAACAATAACGAACCGTCAATGCTGGGCCGTGATTTGTCAGCTGTTGTTGAACATCGTCCAACATTGCATGTGCAGAATCAAACTGCCTGCGCAATGAATAAGTCCTAGCGACTTGCGTTTGCACCAACCAATAGTCAATGTGATCAACAGACAACTCCTTCTGCATCTCTACAAAGGCTTGTTCTGATGCAGCAGGATCTCTGAAATTCCACGTCGCTTGTATTGAGTCTTGAATGTCTGTTGCCATGACCTTGCCTCCGCAAAACACAACAACTACGAAGAGCATCGCAATTTTCTTCATAGCTATTTCATTTAGTCCATTTGATTCTTACTTTCAGAAAAGCATGTCCAATATATGTGTTTCCCTACTTATTGCGAGCGCAATCATGAAGCTAACGTTCTACGGTACCAGAGGATCCATACCCGTTTGCGGTGCAAAATTTCAGAAGTATGGAGGCAATACAACATGTGTAGCAATTGAATTCGCTAATGGACTCTTGGGCATTATTGATGCAGGAAGTGGAATCCGTGAACTAGGCAAAGACATTGCTGCCGGAAAGTACGGCAAGCAACAGAATATCCTCATGGCCTTCACCCACTTTCACTGGGACCACATCCAAGGTTTTCCGTTCTTTCTCCCAGCGTATGATGAACAGCAAATAATCACCATTGGTACCATGGGAAGTGGACGCTCTCAAGACGAGTTGCGAGAGATATTCGAAACGCAGATGCAAGAGTCTTACTTCCCCGTGCCACTGAGTAGAATGGGCGCAACATTGTCGTTCATGCAGTCAGCCGGCACGAGAGCAACATTTGGGTCGATAATAGTAGATGCGTATCCGCTGCAACACCCGGGCGGTGCTATGGCGTACAAGTTTACGGAAGGAGATCGCAGTTTCGTATTCGCAAGCGATGTGGAGCACGGAGAAACTGTAGATGCGCAGCTTGTAGACTTTGTTCGAGGTTCACAGTTGTTGATTCACGATGGACAGTACACGCCAGAAGAAATGGAGTCGCATCGCGGTTGGGGTCATTCTTCTTGGAAACACGCAACGGAGGTAGCAAGTGCCGCTGGACTGTCGCGAGTGCTTATCACGCATCACGACCCGGATCACGACGACGAGTGTTTAGCGGAAATAGAAACTCTCCTCAACGAGGCACTTCCCGGGTCAGCTCTTGCCCGGGATGGGATGACTTTGGAAATATAGCAGCAAATTCAGGCGGTAGTGGTGCTTCAATAAGTGTTGTACAATCGGTTACTGGATGGTTTATTTTGAGGGATTCTGCGTGCAACATCAACCTAAACACTCCAAACTCTCGTTTTAACAATGCATTGTACCGACCGTCTCCAAACCGCGTATCCCCGAGAATGTGATTGTTTAAGCGCCGCATATGGCGCCGAATCTGATGTTGACGTCCAGTTTCTGGAAGGACGCGAACCATCGACAGCCTTGTTTTTTCGAATGGCGGCATTTCAAATGGAAATTCTTGTTGATCGAGAGTAGTGTAGACTGTGCGCGCAGGTAGCTCCTTTTTGTGTTTGTCTTCTTTTTCTCCCTTGGGTCGAATTGGTGAGTCGATTTCACCTTGTGGTTCAGTCCATCCTCTCACAACTGCAACATAATGCTTCGATACCTCTTTGCGAGCAAACTTGTTGGTGAGTTCATTTGCTACATCACGCGACTTTGCAAACAAAAGCACGCCACTTGTTGGTCTATCTAGCCTATGCACTGGCCATACCTTTGCATCACAGTAGTCCCTCACCAATTGCAGGGCGGCAACTGGTACACGGCTTGCTATGTCAGAACGATGCACAATGAGACCAGAGGGTTTATTGATAGCGATCATACATTCATCTTCATACACAACCTGCCTGCGAAGCAAAGTATGCGAGAGCTCTAAAACTGTGGCATTGAGTGTTGTTGTTACCACTGTTGCAAATGGCG
>JAUHYX010000314.1 GCA_030426285.1 bacterium | reverse complement strand
CCCCATCACAACAGAGGGCGCAGAAAGCGTCAGTGACGATTGCGCGAGGTCCACTGCGTCATACCCAAACATGGGTAGTACCTGTGCGTCGCCTTTTTTGAGCAATGTACGCATGCCGTGTCGTGCCGCCCAGACAGCCCCAGATTTTAGCCACTGCGTTGCCGTTGCAATGGCAATCTCGGGGTTGTCTTTTGAAATATCGTTGAGATTGTTTGCGGCACTGCGTCTTACATAGTCACTTGCATCGTTGCTCAAAGCAGAGATAATCGGCAGTATTGGAGTTGGGTCGCGCTTGAGCTCAACTAGGGCAGGTGCCCAAGGCAAACGCGGGCGACATCCTTCTGATGCAAGTCTGCGAACATGTTCGTTGTTGTCTTGAGTCCACCCCCTCATCTCTGCGAGTGCAGCATCCATGTCGTGAACAATAAACGGACGGATCGCAAACTCCGAAGTGGAGTACTGCGTGATGTTTCGAAGTGCCAGCATACACTCGCGCCAGTGATGAGGTGACAATTGCCCTACTATTTCTGGAATGATGACGCCAGAGAATCCGGTGAACTTCGGGGCAATCATTTCGGTGGCATCGAGGAGCTGCAGAGAAGATACAGGTGCCGCTGCACGAAACGATCGCGCAGCTTTGTCGATGCGTTCTTTGAGTTCAAGTGCATCCCAATCACATAAACAATTTGAGATGAACTCGGTGTCAACAAAACCAGGAATGTGCTGTTTGCCAAGTGCACTCAATCTGTGAACGACATCCGGTGAAAAGTACTGATCTTTAAGGGAGTATGACATGATTTGAACTGCGAACTTCGCATCGTATATTACACAAAGGAACCGACCAATACGTCAGCCTGAATACATTAAATTATTCTAGAGGATCAAATATGCGAAGATTTATAGCTCTAGCACTGCTGTTTGTGGGTGCAGTGTCTTTTCAAGCATGCGAATCAGCAAGTGCGAATTCGAACACCGAATTTTGGGTCAGGGGCAATTGCGGCATGTGCGAAGAGCGCATTGTTGAAACGCTCACTGAAATTGATGGCGTATCTGAAGCTAGTTGGGACAAAGAAAGCGGAATGGCTACGGTATCGTTCGACGAAGCAAAAACAAACGAAGATGTTCTGCAAAATGCAGTTGCAACGGTTGGCCATGCCACAAAGTCACATGAAGCTACTGAAGCGGCGGACAAAGCACTACCTAAGTGCTGTAGAGCTGGTGGCAAAGCTCACTAAATTTGACAAAAGGCCGGACCAAATCCGGCCTTTCCTTTCCTCTTCTCAATTCACTTCCAGAGCCTACTAGCACATGATTCCACAGTTTCTCAAAAGCATGGTCGAGAGTCGAGCAACTCGCGCTGGACGCTTGTTTGACGGATTTATCCAAACACTTATAGTTCTGTCATTGGTTGCCTTTTCGTTGGAAACGGTAGACACTTTTGAACCGTGGGTGTACAGATGGCTTCATATTTTTGAACTGGGGTGTATTGCCGTATTTACACTTGAATATGTGCTTAGAATTGCCGTTGCGGAAAAGAAGCTGGCGTATATATTTTCATTTTTCGGACTGGTGGATTTGCTGTCAATTCTGCCATTCTACCTTTCTCAGTCATTACATCACTTGCAAACAATTCGTTCGCTGCGATTGATCCGCTTGCTGCGTCTGGTAAAACTAGCGCGCTACAATCGGGCGCTGCACCATCTGACAGAGGCGCTGAAACTCGCACGCGAAGAGTTGATTCTCTTTTGGACCGCAACGATTGTGCTGATGTATCTCGCTGCAGTCGGTATCTATTATTTCGAACACGAAGCTCAACCCGATGTGTTTCGGTCAGTTTTTGATTCGCTGTGGTGGGCTGTCGCAACTCTCACAACCGTTGGATATGGCGATGTTTACCCCATCACTGCAGGTGGAAGACTGTTTACATTCTTCATTCTCATGCTTGGACTTGGCGTGGTGAGTGTTCCAACCGGAATCTTGGCCAGCGCCATGACAACTGTAAGAGCGAGAGAGTCTAAAAACCCGTTGACTAAAGAATTACTTCTCAAGGATGAATAAGCACCTTTGCATGGTGTGTTGTGTGTTGGTTGACAATCGATACCAAATATGCACCAGAGAGCGGTGACAATGGCTGAATGTACAGTGTGGAGTTCACGAAATGTACATGTGTAGGAACCACTCTTCCAGCAATGTCAGACACAACAACCGTTTCTTTGCCCGTACTTTGAAATGTTCCAACCACAATCTGTCCGTTGCCTCTGTCGTAGAATGCCTGTACGCGTTCTGGCGTCTCGCGAATATCCGTAACAAAGGTGGAGTTGATTGTTTTTTCGTGCAATACTTCGCCTGTATTCATCGAAAGCCATTGCATGGGGATATTCACCTCGCCGTTTTGCTCCTGAACAAGTAAACCGTATCTCTCCCCTGGCATGATCAAAAGGGAATCAGTCAATAGTTCTTGGGGTAGAGGACGTCCATCTGAACTCACAACTGTTGCAACTCCCAACGTGTGCAAATCCAAAATTCTAGTTGCAGTGAAGCCGATATTGCCCACATACCACATCGATGTTCCTTGTGGGAACTCTACATCGATACTCTCATTTGACTGACCGTGAAACAAAAAATAGTCTGGTTCAAACGCGGGTAGCA
>JAUHYX010000313.1 GCA_030426285.1 bacterium | reverse complement strand
ACAGGACTTCGTGATAGCGACTGGTGAGACGCATTCAGTTCGCGAATTCTTGGAAGAGGCGTTCACACATGTAGGATTGAATTGGGAAGATTACGTGAAAATTGATCCCAAATATTTCCGTCCGGCTGAGGTTGACTTATTGATTGGTGATGCAGCCAAGGCAAAACAGAGTCTACAGTGGGAGCCCAAAGTGGGCTTCAAAGATCTAGTAAGAATAATGGTTGATGCAGACATCAATATGTTGAAGCGTCAAATGGCAGGTGAAACAGTGAACGTGGCAGACGTGTAAATCTGGGCGTGACAGCAGCTCGCAAACATATCGTGTGCATGATTGCATTCGCACTTGCAACTGTCTTTGGTGTAGCTCAAGACAGTTCTTCTGCGCAAGAAACAGAAATCGTTCGCACTACGGTTGTAGACGCTGTTATGGTAAACGGTGATGTAGTAGATCCCGCGTCTGCGCTGCTCATTCGCGAACAAGACTCTGTGAGTTTCTTGTATCACTGTGAAACAAATGGCGAGGAAGTACCAATCCTGTTTCGCATTATACTGCGCGATGACAAAGGTGGGGAGAGCAATTACGCATTTCGCAAGCAACAAGTCTCATATGTGAATCTAGTTGAAGGGAAGTACACATTTATCGTGCAGGCTTTTGCTCCGCGTCGTTGGGACGCTGAGGAAGCAGTCGTTGCATTTGAAGTGAACGACATCAAGTATCAGCGCGAAGAGAGACAGCGGGTTAAAGACTCGATAAAGCTTGCCAAGGGCGAGACTTTGGCACAAGACACAGCATCAGATTCCAACGCTCAGGCAGATGTCTCGTGGCTTAGTGGGCTCACGACGCAAGACTACACACTGATTGGGTTTGCCATTGTTGCACTCATAGTGGTTGTTTTGGTCGTCCGTTCTCGCAAGAAGTCCACCCCAACAGTCGTAAAACAAGCAAGCGGATCCGCTCTTGGTGGCACTGATACTTCAAAACTTCGCAGTGAAAACGGCGCATTGCGCAGCGAGATCTCTGCTTTGCGCGGACAGATCTCTGCTCTTGAGACGAGAACATCTCAGCTGAGTGCAACCAACAAACTTTTGCGTGAGCAGAAAGAGAAATTGGAAGCGAACAAGCAGCAGCTTGAGGATCTGCAAGTGCAGAAAGACGAGCTCTTTGCAATGGTTGTTCACGACATGAAGAACCCTGCGGGCATTATCAAAGGGTTAGTTGATCTGTTGAGGTCATACGACCTTACTGCAGTTGAGCAGCAAGAAATCATGCAGGAGTTGGTGAACACATCTTCCAAGATCTTGGCCTTGTCACAAGAAGTATCTAGAGTTATAGCATTGGAATCCGGCAAGCTTGAGTTGGACTTCATGCGCGCGAGTATGAACACAGTTGTAGAAGAGGTTGTAACTCGCAACAACTTCGCGGCTCAGGCCAAGAACATTACGGTTGTAACGGAGATGGCGCCTGGCCTACCAGAAGTAGAAATGGATCCACAGAAGATTGAAGAAGTGCTGGACAATCTTATCTCGAATGCAATCAAGTTCTCTGAAGAAGGTTCATCTGTGGGAATTCGCTGCTTCAGCAATGGTGGAGCAAGAATGACAATCGATGTTATCGACGACGGTCAAGGTTTGAGCGAAGAAGATATCAAGAAAGCCTTTGGCCGTGGTGCCAAGCTAAGTGCAAAGCCAACCGGTGGTGAAACCAGTTCAGGATTAGGGCTGTGGATAGTCAAACGCATCGTTGAAGCTCATGGTGGCCGCGTTTGGGTGAAAAGTCAACCGGGTAAAGGAGCGACGTTCTCATTCGAATTGCCTGTGAATCAACCACATGGTGAAGCGTAAGCTACACTCTACCTGTACTGCCAAAGCCACCTTCGCCGCGGGCAGTTTCATCGAGAGACTCAACCGAATTCCAGACTGCGGTTGCGTATTGAGCAAATACAAACTGAGCAATCCGTTCTCCGCGTTTGATCTCAATATCATTCGCAGAAAAATTGGCCAGGATCACCTGTACCTCGCCCCTATAGTCTGAATCTACAGTTCCGGGCGCATTCAAGGCGAAGAGTCCATGTTTAGCGGCCAGCCCCGAACGCGAACGCACCTGCAATTCATATCCCTGTGGTACAGCCACGCGCAAACCTGTTGGGATCATCGCAACCTTACCGGCTCCAATCACCACAGTATCGTCTATCGCCGCGCGCACATCCAAACCGGCAGACCCGTCAGTTTCATATTTCGGCAAGTCAAATTCCGAGCAGTAGTGGTCACACACTGCAATGTCGACGTTTATTTCGTTACGCATAAATTTTCCATATCCAAACAATGAAGAACACACCAAAAGTAAGCACCGAGTAACGAACTTGGTGTCGTGAGATTGTAGCAGAATTGGGCAAGTTTGAGAAGTCGGGTTTAGAAACTAGTAGGCTGCATGCCTTCTCGAGTTAAAGCTCGTAAGTATCTTCAACCAAGTTGTTGATAACACCCTGTTGAATAGCAGTTGCAATCAACCCAAAACCAAACAACGAACAAAGCAATGAAACAAGTGGTAAGTCGCTACTCTGAGGGAATGAGTACATGCGCTGGACCTCTTGAATTGCCGCAGCTGTCTTGTAGCTATGGTAGATCCAGTACAAGCTCATAGTACAAATACCA
>JAUHYX010000085.1 GCA_030426285.1 bacterium | reverse complement strand
CCTAGAGAAGCTGGAAGAGAATGATCTTCATATTTCAGTGTTGATTGATGAAAATGAAAAAGCTCAAAGAACTATCAGACATATATATTTTTCGGACAAAGGGATCAGGAAAAACGAAATAGTATCTTTGTCTTCGATCTCCCATATTACAATGGGACAATCTCCAAAAGGCTCTGATTATATTGATTCTAAAATTGATGGATCTCTCCCACTATTAAATGGACCAGCAGAGTTTGGTAAATACTCTCCAACCCCTGTTCAATACACCAAAACAGTGACTAAACTTGCAGAAAATGGAGATATTTTGTTTTGCGTCAGGGGAAGCACAACAGGGAGAATGAACATAGCCGATCAACGATACTGCATCGGTAGAGGATTGGCTGCCATAAGTGGGAAAAGCGGCAAAGCATCAACTGATTATGTGAGGCAGATTCTCATTTATATGAGAGATAGGATTTTTGAGCAGGCAAAAGGTGCGGGGTCCACATTCCCAAATATTTCTTCAGATAACCTGAGTAAGTGGCCTGTTAGGTTTCTTCCTACCGATGTGCAAGAAAAAGTTCTCAATGTTTTAAACAATCTTGAGGAAATACAGCATACGTTGGAGGCCAAGAAAAGTCATATTCAAAAAGTGCGGCATTCGTTCTGGGAGGTGTCCAATGAGCTTCAATGAGATGAACACTATAGAGAATGCTCTGCGTGACCACCTCGTTGGCAAGCCCGTCACCGCTCAAACCGGCATGGTGACTGAAGAGACGGCCGAATACATTGCGGGCAACAGAGACTTGAAGTGGAAATATGTCCATGGTGACAATCTGGTGCTCTACGGCAAGCAGCCGCAGGATGTTTTTGTCGACACCTGGCTCAAGGATGCGCTTTGCCGATTGAATAAACCATTGGCGGCCAACCCGGATTTGGCGGATGAAGTGATTCACCGCCTGCGTGGCGTGCTGTTGGAAGCGAGTTACAGCGGGCTTATCCGGGCCAATGAGATTTTTCAGGATTGGCTGCTGGGGCGTATTTCCATGCCTCTGGGCAAAGATGGTGAACACATCACCATTCACCTGCTCGATTTCGACACCCCGCAGAACAATCACTTTGTAGTCAGTCAGCAGGTTCAATTTACCGGCACGAGAGACTGCTATTTTGACTTGGTGCTCTATATCAACGGCCTGCCGCTGGTGGTCGGTGAGGTGAAAACACCGGTGCGCGATGCCATTAGTTGGCAGGATGGCGCTGCAGATTTTCTGGGCGGCCAAAAACATTACTGGGAAAACCAGAAGGCCTTTTTTGTGCCGAATCTGCTCTGCTTTGCATCGGAAGGAAAAACCTTTTATTACGGCGCAATCGGTGCCCGCTTCAAAAACTGGGCTCCGTGGCACAGCACCGAAGACCGGGAAGAAATCCCACAGGATATGCGCACCGTACTGAAGAGCGCCGAGCGTCTGCTGCACCCGAAGACGCTACTGGAAATCCTGCAATCCTTTGTGGTGTTCTCAACGGTCAAACAGGGTGAAGGCAAGCCAAGCTTCAAAATCAAGATCCTGCCCCGCTATCCGCAGTATGAAGCCGCCAAGGCCATTGTGGAGCGTGTGAAGACGCAGGATGCCCGTCAGGGGCTGATCTGGCATTTTCAGGGCTCAGGTAAATCACTCTTGATGCTGTTTGCGGCGCAAATGCTTAAAAGCGATCCCGGCCTGAAAAATCCAACTGTGGTGGTGGTGGTAGACCGTGTGGATTTGGATAGCCAGATTAATTCCGTGTTCAACAATGCCGCTGTCAAAAACGTTACACCGGTGAAGTCCTGCAAGGCACTGGCTCGGGAGCTTAAGCAGGATTCCCGACAGATCCTGATCACCACCGTATTCAAATTTGATGAAGTGGAAATTGATGAACACCAGACTGATGGCCTGAATCCCCGGGATAATATCATTGTGTTGGTGGACGAAGCGCACCGCACGCAGGAAGGTAGTCTGGGTGAAAAGATGCGCTGGGCGCTGCCGAATGCCTTTTTCTTCGGGTTGACAGGTACGCCGATTTCGGGTCTTGAACGAAATACTTTTAAGCTGTTTGGTGCTCCCAATGATCCGGGCAGATACCTCAATCGTTACTCCTACAAGCAGTCTATTCGTGATGAGGCGACGCTGCCAGTCAAATTCGAACCTCGTCTGGTTGAGTTGCGTATCGACCGGGAAACCATCGATGAGGGATTTGAGGAGCTAGCGCAGCAGAACAACCTCAATGAAGAAGAGAAGACATTCATCTCTCAAAAAGCCGGAAAGCTGGCGCACCTGTTGAAAGCACCCAAGCGTATAACGGCGATCGCAGAGGACATTTCAATCCATTACCAGAGCCACGTCGCCCCCAAACAGTTCAAAGGGATGGTCGTCGTATATGACCGCGAGGCTGTGGTTCGCATGTATTACCTCCTTTGCGAGCAACTCGGAAAAGATGCTGTAGAAGTGGTGATGAACATTTCCCAGGGCACGATTGAAAAAGAAACCGATGAAAACGGGAAGCCTAAAAAAATAGCGCCGGATTGGCTTAAATGGCAGAAATTAGGACTTCCAATTGAGAAGGAAGACTTCAAGCGGTGGCAAGGAATCGATGCCAGCCCTGAAGCTCAGGAGCAACTTCTTGATCGTTACCGTGATGCCACTGACCCGCTTAAGGTCATTATTGTTACAGCTAAGCTGCTGACCGGTTTCGATGCGCCAATCTGCTACTGCATGTATCTGGATAAACCGCTTAAGGATCACACCCTGCTTCAGGCCATGTGCCGTACCAACCGTCTCTACAGTGACACAAAGAAGCATGGACTGATTATTGATTACCTCGGGGTGTTTGAAAATGTTGCCAAGGCACTGGATTACGATCCCAAGGAAATTGAAGGCGTGGTGGAAAGCGTTGAGGCTTTCAAAAAACTGTTCCCCGAAGCCATTGGAAAATGCCTGGAGTATTTTCCGGGCGTCGATCGAACCGTTGAAGGTTATGAAGGCTTGATTGCTGCGCAGGATTGTCTGGTCGGTAATGAAAAGAAAGATGCCTTTGCCGCACAATTCAATGTGTTGAAACGCTTCTGGGAGGCGATTACGCCTGACCCATATCTGAATGCCTTCCGCAAAGATTACCGCTGGCTGGCACAGGTCTATGAATCCATTAAACCGGTCGGCGGTTTGGGCTCTCTGCTTTGGGAATCCCTTGGTCCGGAAACCATCAAGCTGATCCATGAGAACACAGAAATTGACCGAATTAGAGACGATATCGAAGAACTGGTCATGGATGCGGAATCTGTCTTTGAACTGACCGAAGAAGAGAAAAAGAAAAAGGCCAAAAAGCTGAACCTGTCACTAATGGCCAAGATTCGCTCTAAGAAAGATCCTGGATTTGAAGAATTGGGACGCCGTTTAGAGCGTCTCAAAGAAAAATATGAAGCAGGTGTTCTTGGTAGCCTAGAGTGGCTGAAAGAACTCCTTGATGCCGCACGTGACATGGTCCGTTTAGAAAACGAAACTCAAGAAGAGGTGATCCCTAACGAAAAGCAAGCTCTAACTGAGATCTTTCTTGAATCAAAATCAGAAGCAACACCTCAAATAATATTCAATGTTGTTGAAGATATCGACAAGATTGTCCGAGCTACTAGGTTTGACGGTTGGCAACAAACTCATTCTGGTCAAAAGGAGATTAAGAAAGTACTCAGGCAAACACTATTCAAGTACAAACTCCACAAAGATCAAGAGTTGTTCGAGAAAGCATATGGGTATATACGGGAACACTATTGAGGAGTTGGACATACGTGAACAAAGAAGCAGGAATAACAACAATTAGCTCCATTCTTAAAGAGCTGATTGGTCAAAGTGAAGGGGAGTGTTCTCATGAGTTCATTAGCTCCGGTAGATAAGCGAATATTTGAAGATTTATTCGGGATGAGATCAGGATATGTTCTACAGTATACGAATGCAACTTTCGCAGAATTTTTCCGGGGAAACGTTAGTGTTGATATATATTCGGACAAGTATTCTTTTAATGGGGATTCAAAAGCGAAGCGCTTAAGAGCCTTTTGGGAACTTGAAGAGGATCACACGGTTGCAAAAGTTTTGGAAGCCTTACTCGATGTCTGGTGCTATGAGAATCCAACCCCAGATAGTCAGAATCAAAAATGTTACGATAATGCAATGGATATTGTCCTCCGCCTGCAAGGCATAAGCATGTCTTCGGAACCCGACCAGAATACATTCTTAAAGCAGCAATTTGACCATCCGGACGTCAGCAGAATTGGATTGGAGGTTTCTCTCTTGCCAGTCATTCAGCGTCGCCTGGAAGAAGTTCAAAAGTGCATGAATTTGGGAGTTCCACTATCTGTCATATTTCTTTCTGGCAGTATTCTAGAGGGGGTGCTGCTTTCAATTGCAATCAAACGGCCAAAGGAATTTAATCTGGCAAAATCAGCCCCAAAAGACAAAGATGGCAACGTGCGACAGTTTTCTCATTGGTCTTTGGCGCAACTCATAGATGTAGGATACGAATGTGGAGTCTTAAAACTTGATGTTAAGAAATTCAGTCACGAGTTGCGCAATTTCAGAAACTACATTCATCCATGGCAAGAGGCGAATTCAGGTTTCCAGCCTTCAGATCATACTGCGAGAGTGTGCCTACAAGTTTTGTACGCTGCCATTGCTCAATTGAGTGAAGATTAGCTTTGTTCTTTGCTACTTTGCCATCTACTATTTTTTTAACCAATCTGCTGAATGGGTATGCACAACGGTTTATATGACGAGTTAATAACGAAGGTTCTAGAGGGGCGACTCTCGGAGCTGCCTGAAGAAGAGCACTTCAAAATGATTGAAGCGCTGGGAGAGGAGCAATCAGTAGATCATTTGACTGAGAGCTTGACAGCGTTGTTGCGTCAGGTGTTGGCTTCGTTCTCTGGTGAAACCAAGGTCGAGAAACGTGTAGAGTTTGCTAATGAATTGATACAGTGGTTGCATTCAAAAGGGTATGTTGACGAGGTGCAAGAGCATGAGGTAAATAGTCCGGGACGTGTTTTGAAAGCCTTGTACAATCGGCAAAATCCTGTGGCTCGAAATCTTGAGAAGCACGCCAAAGAAATCCGTCCCTATTCAGGACTAAAATCAAGTGAATTGTTCACTGGCAGGAACAATTCACATTCTATGGAGAACGAGCTCCGTCGCGAGATTTTGTCTGCAGATGAGATCTGGTGGATTGTGTCATTTGTGAAGTGGAGCGGTCTGCGAATCTTTGAAGAAGAGCTCTTAAGAGCGGCAAGAAGCGGAACCAAAATTCGCGTGATTACCACAACATACATCGGTGCAACTGAGGCAAAAGCGGTGGAGTTTTTGTCCAACCTTCCGAATACCGAGGTGCGACTCAGCTACAACACGCAGAGTGAGCGTTTGCATGCCAAAGCATACTTGTTCATGCGAAATTCAGGGTTTGATACCGGGTACATTGGCTCTTCCAATATTTCGCGTGCCGCTTTGTCGCAAGGCCTTGAGTGGAACTTGAAAGTCACGAGATCTCAGAACCAGAATATCATCGAAGCGTTTAAGTCTACCTTCCAAGCGTATTGGCAGTCGAGTGAATTCGAGGAGTTTAGTGCAAGCAACAGTGAGCACAAAGAGAGATTAACAGCTGCTCTCAAGAGTGAGCGAAGAGTGCAGGGGAATGACTACGACGACTATGTTCCGTTTGATGTCAAGCCACATGCATACCAGCAAGAGATGCTCGATAGGTTGAGGAGTGAACGGGAGGTTCATGGACGTAAACGGAATTTGGTTGTTGCCGCTACAGGAACAGGCAAGACAATGTTGGCTGCGTTTGATTTCAAACGATTCTATATCAAGAATCCCCAAGCCAAATTGTTGTTTGTTGCCCACAGAGAAGAAATCATCCGTCAAGCACGAGCTACTTTTCGAGGAATATTGAAGCAGCGAGAGTTTGGAGAGCTGTGGGGAGCAGGAGAACAGCCAAGTTCGTACGATATCATTTTTGCAACAGTGCAAACACTCAATAGTCAGCTTGAACAGAGTAGCCTTTCACAAGATTACTATGATGTTGTCATCGTAGATGAAGTGCACCACGGCGCAGCCAGCTCTTACCGTCAGCTGTTTGAGTACTTTCAACCAGAAATCCTACTTGGCTTGACAGCAACTCCAGAACGCAATGACGGTGAGAATATCCTCAAAGACTTCTGTGGAGTGATTGCTGCTGAGCTGAGATTACCCGAAGCGATCAACCAGCGACATTTGAGTCCATTCCAGTACTTCGGTGTAGATGATGATACGGATCTAACGTCTGTCGATTGGGTGTCAGGACGATACAAGGTTAGTGACTTGACCGAGCTATATCTGGCCAATAGCAATCGCATTCACAATATTGTCGCTAGTTTGGAGCAAATAGTTTCCAATGTTGGTTCTATGCGCGCTCTAGCATTCTGTGCCTCAATAAGGCATGCTGAATTTATGTCGAATAGTCTTAATGCCTATGGAATCAACAGCGCTTTTCTTACCAGCGCCAGCGGTGGTGATGACCGGCGTGGGCTTCGTCAGAAGCTCGTTCAACGCGAGATAAATGTTTTGTGTGTCGTGGACATCTTCAACGAAGGAGTTGACATCCCAGAGATAGACACTGTGCTGTTCCTGCGTCCTACCGAAAGCCTGACAATCTTCTTGCAACAGTTGGGTCGAGGATTGAGACTATCAGACGGAAAAGAGTGCTTGACCGTTCTTGATTTTGTTGGAAATGCAAGGCCGGAGTATGACTACTCAAGCAAGTTTCAGTCTTTGATTGGAAAGACCCACACTTCGGTTGAACATCACATAAAGGAAGGGTTTCCTACATTGCCTCTTGGTTGTTCTATTGTGTTACAGAAGCAAGCTAAGGAGAAGATCCTTAGGAATATCAAGGCTGCAACAGTCAACTGGAGAACGCTTCGCAATCTAGTTGCTGCCTTCCAGCATAGTTCTGATTCCGAGTTGACGATACAGAATTTTCTCGTCAAACATCCGAGTGTGTCGATTGCAAATATCTACAAAGGGAGTGATCGCGGTTGGACCAATCTTCTAGTTGAAACTGAGATCATAGAGGCTCCAATAGATCCAACTCTTGTAAAGAAAGCAGAATCAGCGTTGTGGAATCGAATGTTGCAGACAACGTCTCGAACGTATATAGAGTTTGTTCGCAACCTAATGTCTGACGCTGGGGCTTGGGACGCAGAGGAAGATCGACTGAATACTTTTGCACTCATGGTACATTACGATCTGTTGCAAGTAGAACAAGGCAAGTTGGAAGTTGAGAGTGTGTCTGATGCCATACAATTGCTAGTCGCTGAACCTCATCTACGCAGCGAAATCATTCAGGTGTGTGATTATGTTCTAGAGACCATCGAGCAAGAAGAACAAACTAATGGTGACTCTGGTTCAGAGGTGTTGAATTTGCATGCACGTTACTCAAAAGATGCGATTCTAGCGGCATACGGAATTCACACGTTTGAGAAGCGAAAAGAGGTGCGCGAAGGGCGGGTAAAACTCCCAAATGAAGCAGGAGAGTTGTTCTTTGTGACACTGGAAAAGGAGTCAAGTTCATTCTCAGCAACTACACGCTATCATGACTATGCGATCGACGAATCAACATTTCATTGGCAGAGCCAGAACACAGCACGTCCAGACAAAGGGGTTGGAAAAACATATGTTGAGCAAGCAAGTAATCAGAAGAAGTTCATTCTTTTCGTGAGAGAGCAATCTAAAGATGAATTTGATCGAGCAATGGGTTTTGTCAACTTAGGTCCGGTGATTTTCGAGTCGTCGAATGGCAGTAAACCCATGAATATCACTTGGAAACTCGCTACACCAATGCCGGCTTGGATCTACCGTGAAGCAGCCAAAATGAAGGTGGTGTAGATATGCTCCATACACGTAACATTGAAGCGAGATAGATATGATTGACAATAATGTTGTCTACTTCATCGAAGATGACTACGGAATGGTCGCACTTGAGGTTAGTGAGCAAAAAAGTTCTTGCCAAAAGCACGTAGACTATCATGGAGGCAGATCAGGTTCTCTGGAGTCTGTTGTTGAATCTCCAGTCAAACTGCTTGACAGAGGGATTTGTCTCTCAGATGTCGAGGAGTTTTTTCTACCTACATTGAAGAAGTGTGATAGAGTCGGCTATATTGGTTTTGGTACAACTACGATGTGTGATGAATATGTGGCGTTTGCTTTAACAGATGAGTATGTACTTTGTTGTACAGTAGTTGGAGATAGAGTCAAGGAAATTTGGTTCCCCGATATGTTTCAACCAAGAGTTAGCCGTGGCGCGGAGTTGCTCGTTGAGTTCATGCAAAAGCATGATTTGTTTCTTGTTGACTATCGAATAAACTGTATCGTAGATGCTTCTTTACAAGAAATCACAACGTATAGGAAAAGACATGGCTTCGACTGAGACTGTCTTTCTCTGGTTTAGCAATGCGCAGCGCTTCTATTTACCCCAATTCGTTCCTATCAAGTGTGTGATATGTTACAAGTGATCTTTAGAGGGTTGTCGGTTCTGAGTATAATATTGGTCTCGCAATTCGGCGGTCAAGTCTTTGGCCAAAGCTCAGACAGTACGAACGAAACAACCCATCGAATCGATTCGTTAGAACAGCTGTGCTTGGATACATGTGATCAGTCGACTGCTGGGATGCGTGAGTGTGTTGGGCTAGCTCTCGAGGCATGGGATGCAGAACTCAATCGGGTGTATGGTTTGTTGTTGGAAAACGTTTCAAGTGATGAGCGTACACGACTGCGTGATGCGCAGCGAGCCTGGCTGGCTTGGCGCGACAAAGAAATTGAGTTTATTCATGCTAAGCGCGACAACACTCAAGGTACGATGTGGCAACTGGTCGCAGCAAGTGAAGCCATGCAACTGACACGTGATCGTGTGTTGCAGCTTCAAGCATATCTGGATGTCGTAGGGGCTCGCTAGCGCACACGACGCTGCTCTCGTTTCCCATCCCAATCCTGCGTATATTCTCTATCTCACGCACTTGGTTGAGTGCGACTGTGTTCCACTAATCTACATGCTGTTATGCCTACACTTTTGAAGACTTTGTATGCTCAACTTGTTGAGACACGGAAACATGAGCTGACCGATTGGAGAACGAACTACCAAGAAACTGTTGAAGAGGTACAAGACCTGCGTGCGCGGCTACAGAGCGGAGGCGCGCTTGATGAGGAAGATGCACCGTTCTTGAAGAAGCTGTTGAGTGCTCCTACAAATGGTATTGCTAATCGTGGACTCTCTATTCTGAGTGACAATGACTTTCAGGCTGCTTTGAAGTCTGAGGAGTTCCTGTCATCACTTTCTGCGATGATCGTTACTCCTGAGCTCGAAACGTGGACGTCGTTTGGCGAGATGTGGAAACAAGTTGTTGGCAAAAGCAACCCTGTGCTCATCAATCGAACCCTCGCTGCTTGTACGTTGTCTGTTTCAACAACGGTAGATACAAGTAAGTTTGATCTGGTTTACTCCTGGCTGCAAGAACAAGGATTTGTGCCAACCCAAGAAATGGATGCGCCTATTGACTGGTTTTCTCGTAATGCACACCTGATTGGTAGTCTTCGTGGACGTTTTGCAGCAGCGCTAGAGGATGGAAGCACTGACGAGTTTTGGCTGAATATGTTTGTGTGGGAACTTTATGTACATCTTACAAACCATGTCACACTTTACAAACAGTCTATTCGCTATGGTGCACCTGGTACGGGAAAGACGTTTCTGGCTAAACGACAGACTGAGCAGTACTTTGACGTCTGGAAAAGCCGTTGTGCTCCGGATTCCGGGTTCACATATCAGGATCACTGTGAATTAGTGCAGTTCCACCCATCGTTTGGCTATGAGGACTTCATCGAAGGGTTGCGTCCAGTGCTCGATATACAAGGTCAAGCTCAGCTGAGCCTGCAAAATGGCGTGTTCAAGGAGTTCTGCATGCGTGCAGGAGTCTGGGAGCAAGATCTCTACAAGCTCGGAATTGAAAAGAATCTTGATGAGCTAACGGTTGGTGATATTCGCAAACATCAAGCGGATTTGCAGGCAGTATATTGGAATCATATTTTTGCGTGCACTGTTGATACAACTAGACTGTCAGATGTTGTGCCTCCCTTTTTCTTCATAATCGATGAAATAAACCGCGCCGAGCTTTCACGAGTTTTAGGCGAACTCATGTATTGTCTGGAATACAGAGGCGTACAAGGTCGCGTAAAGACGCAATACGCCAATCTGAATTCAGAAACAACAGCCATGCTCACAACAACCCAAGGGCATCAGTTTTTCATACCTACAAATGTGTATGTGATTGGCACTATGAACACCATAGATCGCAGCGTTGAGAGCTTTGATTTTGCCATGCGTCGAAGGTTTCGATGGGAAGAAATTGTGCCAGATATTGCATTTCTCAAGCACCATTTGGGCCAGCAGAATTCAAATTGGCGAGTGCTCGCTCAGGATCTGAAGAAACTCAACGATGTGATTGAGCGTGAACCGCTACTTGGTCGTGACTATTGCGTTGGACATGCCTATTTGATGAATGTGCCAGTACCGGCTACAGCAGATGCGGATGAATTGCGAAATCTTGTGTGGCGCGACCGGCTGCAGCCACTGCTGTATGAATATGTGCGCGGAAGTGGACGCGAGAGCGAGGTGATCAATATGTGCCAATCTGCTTTTGGTCTCTGATATGGCATGGCTTGCAGATATCCTGAAGGATGGTACGCTTGTAGATAATCAAGTGTATCGCACTACAGATGGAGTGTTGCGCAATCACCGCATGAATCCGCTGGTGTTGTCTGAGCGAGCCAAAGGAGCGCGCATCACACAGCAAAACAGCACAGAAGCAGTGTGGACATTTCTTGGTGAAATTGCATCGCAGTTGGGTGATCTACACTCGCAGGGAACTTCCACATTAGCGTTGTTTGGTGAGGAAGAGTATGAGCACAATACCGAAGCTGCGTTCATTGAACTACAGGGTACAAATGCACAGAACTTCACCCTCACAACGAGCAATGTAGTAGGTAGTGTTCAACTTTGCGACTATTCATTGCGGATTAGCTCACGCTTTGGCGATGCCTTTTTGCAGTATATCATTGCAGATGCGGATGGATTCTTAGAAGTAGAACATGTAGGCAGTGTAGCACATCATGGCGATATCGACTGGCTACTGGCATTCCTATGGGTCGTGAAAATGAAACGAGCATATCGGTTGGGGTTGCCAAAGATGTATATGACTGAACAGCAACAACTGTCAAAGGTTCGTGGACAAATTGATATTGTGCACTACTTCACGCACAAGGCAACCGGCACATATCAGTGTACGTTCCGCGAGCACAGTTTTAACACTCCGGCTGTGGCGTTGTTTGCTGCGGCTTTTGAGCATGTTCAAGAGTTTCCCTTTGCGCAGTCAATTCGTCAAATTTACAACACAATGTGTATGGCAGGAGAGGGGAAAAAGTACAGCAATCGCGAACTTCTTGGTACTGAACATTTTTCAAATCCATACTATCACGACTACAATGTTCTGATCGATTTGTCAAAACGCGTGCTACAGCATTCAGGCAGTTCGGTTGAGGGAGCAGAAAACTCAAGCGCATTCTTGTTCGACGTTTCAATGTTGTTTGAATACTTCTTGCGCAAGATACTATTGCGAGCTGGATTTACGCTGCTAGGCAAACGAGAGCACCGGCAACACATAACAGCTGGTGCCTTGTCGTCATACCGGCGCAAGCTCGAGCCTGACATCGTGTTTACTCATGCTGACAACATGTATGTGTTTGATGTGAAGTACAAGTCGTTTGACTCGCGATATGGTGTGAAACGCGAGGACTTGTTTCAACTACACACATACATTGGACAGTATCACAATGTCGCTCCTGTAGCGGGATGCGGCTTCATGTATCCTATCTCTGAGCAACGTTGGAACACGTTGAATCTCGAGCCATGCAATGGTGTAATTCAAGATGAAATTCTGCAGCACGGCAAGAGCATCCCATTTTACGTCGTTTTTGTCAAAGTGCCTGCAACTACTTCTACATTTGGTCAAGACATGCAATCAGCCGTTGCTACATTTGTTGATACAATGCAGAAGATCTGTACTCCTCACTAATGCCCCTAATAGACTCGCTTGCCCATTTGTGGGTTCTTGAGGTCGATGGCGAATACATGTTCGGTTTCATTGGGGTTCATGTAGCCGTCGTTGTTTTCGTCTTTGCGTGCGTATACATACATGTGGTCGATGCGACGGTCGTAAGCCGAACGCAAGACTGAGTAGTTGGCCGGGATGAGCAAGCGTTGGTTTGTGCCGTCTTCGTCAAAAGCGTAGAGTTTGCGTAGGTCGCGTCGGTCAATTACCGTGTCGTTGTTGGTGTCGGTGTCAAATACACTTACTAGGTAGTAGTTTCGATCAATGCATTCACAGTTGAGTGTGTCTGTTTCACTGCCGGGAAAGTACAGAGTGTTAATGAGTGCGTTGCTGGCAAATAGGTTCTTCGCTTTGAAGTCCGCTGTGTCTAACACCGCGACATTGTACATTTTGTTGTCCCACACAGCAGAGAGGCCCGGCATGAAGTTGCCATTGAGGACATTGCACGAGTCGTAGCGCCTGTATCTTCCATTGTGAAAATAGTCGCCGTCTATCCATCTAGACGGATATTCCTCCCCTGTTGAGAAATCTATCCTCGTCCGATTGTTGTACACCTTTTCCTTATAAATCGTCACAAGCCGGTACTTGGGATTGTCTGTCACCAACACGCTCTTGGGTTTCAGCGGAAAACTGCTGTAGTCAATCTCCGCCTCGAATTCACTTGTGTTTTCGCTCAAAACAATACGGTCGAGTTTGGTGGAGTTTGGTTCTTCTTCACAAGCAGACAGAAACAGTAGACAAGCAATGCCAAACAATGTAGTACGAATATTCACAGCAGCTCCAGAGTAAGTTTCACAACGGTTCTGAACAATGTACAAGAAATTTCAATTTTTGTTGCGTCCTTTTCCCTATCCTCGCGTCTACCTGTGTGAATTCAGTTTTACAATCGATATGGAGAAGCGTTATGCACGCGAATCAACAAAACACATGTAATTGTAATTGTGGTGACAATAGCCAACAAGCCAACACTTGTACTTGTACTTGTACATGCTCTTGTTCATGCAATTGCTAAGTTACGGGTGAATTCAAGACGTTCTGACCACAGGTGCACATGTGGTGGGAGCGTCGTGAGGGAGTCATAAGCATGAAAACAACTACATCAACAGAGGAAATTTGGCGCGAGTACCACATGCGGTTGCGGGCATTTGTGCAGGCGCGCGTGCGGGAAGAGGAGGTAGACGATGTCCTGCAAGAGGTGTTTCTGAAAACCCACAGCAAGCTCGATTCACTGCAAAACACCAACAAACTCACCAATTGGCTGTATCAAATCACGCGCAATTGCATTGTAGATGCCTACCGCAAACGTCGTGATGCAGAACAAGAGCTGAGCGAAGAAACTGTTAGTGATGCCTACCAAAGCAATGCTCTGCAAGAGCTGGGCAAATGTATCGAGCCGATG
>JAUHYX010000084.1 GCA_030426285.1 bacterium | reverse complement strand
GTTTCACAAGAGGATTGCGCGCTGAACTCGCCGACACGAACATCCATGTGGGTGTTGTATGTCCCGCAGCTGTTGATACTCCTTGGGCCGCTATCACCGAAGGGGGGCCAATCGGTGAGCTATTTGGCAAGGGAATTGAGAAGTCACGCAGTGTGGCAAAGGAATTGGGTCGCGAACTCGCGCCACTTTCAGGGTTCAAATCTCCCGATGAATTGGCCGAGGATATAATCAATACAATTCTCAACGAAAGAGCTCAAGTGTTTACTCATGAGGGTACGCACGAACAAGCTGTACAGGCGGTACAAGATCTCGAATCGCTCGAGTTTGATATGGCTCCCTTGTACATAGGCATGAGTCGTTCGTATAAATCACGGACATAGGGACAGATTTTTACCGTAACGAAAAGTGTACTAATATGTCTATTCCTGTTACTAATTGGTCGGTAACAGATTATTGTAGTAATGATGTACGACGTACGAGAACATACGAGCACAACGGGATTTCCAAATGGAAGCATTGGAGTTCGCAGTGTAGTTCGGGGCAACCTGAAACGGGTTGCCTTTTCCACCGCTGTAATGCTACTTGCAAGTGGTGTTAGCTCTTTCTGGCTTTCTGAATACTGGTTTGTTATCCTCGGATTGGCTATTGCACCTTCGGCTCTTCTAGCTCACAGCGTGATCAGCGTGTACAAACGCGCACCGATGTTGCTCACACTGCACCTTTCAGCGATTGATTTCATTCGCTACACGTTTAGTGTTTTTCCGCTGCTCACTTTAGTGGGCGTGGGCGGTTCGCTTGCAGTTGGGGTGACCGGTTGGGGAGTTATGACATTTGGTTATGGCCTGGAGAACGGCCTTACAACAGCTACCTCAGTCGTAGGAGCGATTGCAACGTTGACAACCATCACCGGTATCGCTGGGATTCCAATCGCGATATTTACTCTTCGCAAACTGAAGAAAATGCGCGACGACTTCGACTGTTCTGCGATTATCACCACCAACTTCATACGCAATTCGCATATACACCGCAATTGAGTGGCTCAAAACGTTACGAGAAAAGCCACTTAGAGGGCAAAAACACTGACAGCAACTAGTGTCAAAATTGCGAGAAACACCAACTTCATGATTGGCTTTACGATCTTCTTTAAGATGCCCATCAGCACAAACACAACCAACACAGCCAGCAAAATTTGAGCAAACATGGGAAGCTCAGACAGAGTTTCAAGCAAGGATTTCACAACATAGTCCCTTTACTTATGGGTTTGGTGTTTCATTGTTGTTCAAGTCAGTCGGGGTTGAGATGCGAATGAGCTCGCCATTCTCATCAAAATCTCTAATTTCTTCGATCACGCCGCGCATAAAATCGACCTCACGCTGTATTGAACCGTCCGGTCGAAAAAATGTCGTAGGACCATTTGCTTGGCCGCGCCAGTACCATTCCACACTCTGTACGGTTCCATTCGAATAGTATGTTGTGGCTTGGCCTTCCATGGCACCGCTTACCCAATGAACTTCCATTTCGGTGCTGCCATCGCCATAGTAATAAATACTCATGCCGTGCTGCACATCATTCTTAAAGTTCTCAACTTGTGCAGGATTTCCGTCTTCGAGGAAGTACACAAATTCGCCATGTTTCTTCCCGTGACGATAGTATTCCAACTGCTTTAGAGCTCCACTTGGATAAAACACGCGAACTTCACCGTGCTTCTCCCCTTTGTCAAACTGCACCGAAAACATGATCTGACCGTTGGGATACCATCTCCGCCATTCACCTATTTGCTTGCCATTAGCCATTTCACCTTGAAGGCACTTGCTGCTGTCTGGATACCAAGCTAAAACGGTTCCGTGCAACACTTGCTCATCGTTGAGTTGCGCTATTGCAACCGGTATGCCATTTGGGTGCTCAACTCTGAGCACATTTGATTGTTCATCAATATGTTGTGACAAGTCCTGCAGCGAAAACACCGATTCCAACCATGGGATGGTGGGGAATTCACCTGCGGCATTGTCTTGAAATGCATGTGACGACACTGCTCCGGCAATGCTGAATATGCAGAACAGGGTAAATAAAAGTCGGCTGTTGAACTGTCTACGAATCATTCGAGTCTTTGTCATTTTGGTGCATCAGAGCCTCAATATACTGCGTCATTGCGTTATAAACGTTCTGAACATCCGGCAATACGCTCAAAGCTTGTCTGTGTTTCTCCAAAGTTTCAGTATCCCCTCGCGCTGCTGGTCCGGTAATTGTTGCATGGGTATCATGAACATTTTTCATAGCAATAGCAGCGGTTGTATTGACAATTGGTGGCAATAGCTCTTCTGGAGCAATACCAAGCCTACTTGCCATCTCTTTGGCACAATGATAGAGTACGTGTTGAAAGTTGGAAGCCATAACAGCTGTGGCGTGGTACAGGGCTTGATCCTCTTCAGTGCCGCGCAAATGAATGAGTTTGCCTCCGAGGGCTGCTACAACTGGAGTCACGATATCTACAACAAATTCTGATCCGCGAACGCCCCATGGAATATCGCGCAGCAATGCCGTGTCACATGTAGGAAATGTTTGAAATGGATGCATCGTCCCAACAGAACATCCTATTGCTCGAAGCGGTTCAAGAATTGACTCGGTATGTGCTCCGGCTGTGTGGACAACCACAATGCGATGCGAGTGCGCAATACATGTCGTGAGTCGCTCAACCACATGCGGTATCTCGCCATCTGGAACAGCCAGTACAATTAAGGTGCCGCAGTATGGTTCTTGTGCGCCAGCATGCGAAATGTTCTTCCACAGTGCACTGTGAGGATCGCGCAGCTCCTGCCGGCCTGCAACTTCGATACTGATCTGAGAACGTTCAAGGTGCTGCGCAAGGCTTGCACCCACGCGACCTTGGCCAATAAGTACTATTGAAGAATTCATGTGGTAAATATCGGGAATCTTTAGGACATGAGGTGAGGCAGGAATGTGTAAATTGTTGCGGAAATCAAAAAATCCTGTTGAGAATATTGAGAACTCTTTTAGCCATGATCATGCACACCCCCGACTACTTGTCCGAAACCCACAATGTATACAAGCAAGCTGCAGAAACGCCGGATGTAGGACTTTGCTGTACAACCTCGCCTATTTGGCAGCTGCCCGGTTTGGACATCCCTGAAAAAATGCAGCAAATGAATTATGGTTGCGGTATGACGGTGCACCCGCGAGACTTGGTTAACGACCCTTCTATTTTGTACGTAGGTGTTGGTGGGGGCATGGAGCTTCTGCAGTTCGCCTATTTCAGCAGGTCTGAGGGTTCAATTATTGGCGTTGATAGCGTGCCGGAAATGTTGCAAACATGCTCTGAAAACCTGGCCCTAGCCTCAGCTAGCAATTCTTGGTTTGATCGCAGTTTTGTGGAACTCAAACAGGGTAGTGCACTGTCTCTGCCAGTTGCTGACAACACGATTGATGTCGCTGCACAAAATTGTCTGTTCAACATTTTTCGCGAACAAGACCTTCAAGTAGCGCTCAATGAAATGTACCGCGTCCTCAAACCTCATGGCAGATTGGTCATGAGCGATCCAATATCCGAATCTCCTATGTCGGAAGAATTGCGCAACAACAACAAACTCCGCGCACTGTGTCTAAGTGGTGCATTGCCTCTGCAAACATATCTGGATTGTATAACGCGTGCCGGTTTTGGTACTGTTGAAGTTCGCGCAAAAAGACCGTATCGGGTACTGGCTCCAAGCCACTATCCAACAAAAGAGCTGGTGATTATTGAAAGTGTAGAAGTAGCAGCGATCAAGGATCCAATGCCTACAGACGGTCCGTGCATCTTCACTGGCAAGGCCGCAGTGTACTTTGGATCCGAAGAATACTTCGATGACAATAATGGCCACGTACTGATGTACAATCAGCCATTACAAGTATGCGACAAAACCGCCGGTGCACTCGCCGACCTTGGACGTCAAGACATACTTGTAACAGAATCTACTTACTTCTACGATGGTGGCGGTTGCTGCTGAACTCAGCCGAAAACAAGTCGACTAGTTTTGAAATGCAACTTGGCAACTTCGTGCATATGATCTTTTCCAAACATTCCTGCGAAAGCAACAGCAGCTTCATTGACTTGTTTCCCGGCACCCTTTGGAAACATGAAACTCCACTTGTGCTCCATTTGCTTCATAGCAATCAAGAAGTCGGCCCTTGCAATAACCGAAGCCGCGGCAACTGAGGGGTTAGCTTCTGCACGCGGACGTTGGTGCAATGTGATGTCTGAGGCGAGAGGACCGAGCTGCTTTTTAAGAACATGCTCTTTTGCAAACTGGTCCGAGAGTGCATCTACACAGTCTACCTTTCCCAACATCTTTTCGAGTACAGCTGCATGTCCTTTGGCGAGCAAAACATTCAAATTCTGATCTCTGTAATACATGCGATTGTAGTGTTCGGGCATCACGACAATGCTCTCGTGCGGACAGATCTTGCGAATCTCGTCTGCCAACGGTAAGATCTTTTTGTCCGAGATTCGTTTACTATCCTGAATTCCAGTAGACTCAAGTGCCTTGCGCAATCCTTTGTCGAGGAATACAGCAGAAATGACAAGGGGACCAAAGTAGTCCCCTTTGCCACATTCATCTATACCGATCAATCTCTCTGAATCTTTGCTCGTACTCATGGACGGCAAACGTTTGTCGTCTGGTAGAAACTCCTGCAGCAACTGCAGAACTTCTTCACCTACACCGGCCTTTTTCACCTGTGAAACGTCGAGGCTAACACCCTTCTTTTTTGACTCATACACACGCAACTTCAACTCGTTTCCCGCAGTGGAAACTGTGAATTGAATACCATACGGAATGCCTTCATAATCTGAAACCAGCATATGTTCCGCTTCTAGTTTCAGCTTGATAGCATCGTACAATGCATGACGACTTACAAATTTGCGGTGCCTCACGACAGGCTGCTCACCCAAGTGCTGAACTTGTTTGCAACCGTCTCAAATGAATCAGTTTCTGTGGAGCAGATAGTTTCATCGCCGTGCACAATGCGAATAGTCGCTTCAAGATCTATATTGTCAGCGAAGTGCGGTATAGTCGACTCTTTCGCAATGTCTTCATCAATGCTCTGGCTCACTTCTTCTGCAGTCATATTGATTTGTCTGGCAGTAGGGTCCGCACTAAATGGCTTGCCTGTGAGATCTTCTACAAACTGCAGGAATGTCTTTGAATTACCTGGCTTCCAATAGGCTTCCGTCAGCTCTTCTCCAACATGTCGATTGTCCATATTGTGTCCGTACTTCTCCCTGAAATACTCACGTGTTTGAAAAACTGCCATTTGGGCCAAAACATAACCGTGGTAATACGCAGAGCTTTCGTTGCTGAGAAGATGTGGGACAGACAGCAATGGACGTGCGCCTGCACGTAATTTTGACATAGCAGTCTCAACTCTGCGAATTGTGGAGAGTATTTTCTCCGGCGTCATTTCTGCGTCACTCATTTCATACAGCTCCTTCTCGGCGTAACACACTGCAAGCATGGAGCGAAGTCTGTATGACAACATGCGTTGTTCTTTACTGATTTGTTTCTCGATGAGCTCGCGCGGTATTGCTTCGCCAGCTACATTTTTGGCATAGCGAGTCAGCCACATTGCATCAGAAGTAAATGCATCCATGTACATAGATTGCGTTTCTGCAAAAGCTACCGATGTTGGTGCAAATTCTTGCGCGAAACACGGAGCTGGCATGGCAATATTCGCAAAGTGTGCGGCGTGTCCGCCCTCGTGCAAGAACGTTTCAAGTGCACGTTTTCCACTGCCGAGTTGTCCCGGCACGGCATTCGCTGTGAAATTGATTGTTGATGGAAGTTTTTCGCCATTGCGTACATAACCGGGAACTGGGCCATGCATAAACCCATTTTCGTATTTCCCTTTGCGCTGAACTAAATCCAACGACATGTTTGCTTGTTGGTACGAAACACCAAGCGCTGCAAAAGTTTTTCCCCACAACATACAAGAGTCTTCAAACCTGAAGTACGGATCGAGTTCGCGCGTGAGGTCTCCTGCAGTATAGTAGCCGAAATTCCAAGGTTCACGTGCAGATTCACCTTTTTCTTTAGCAACGGCATCTACAAGTTGGCTACAAGCATCTGCCGTTTTCGATTCTAAGTCGTCGAGCAAACCGAACAACGTCGCTTTGTCAAACCCTTCGTTGATATTGACTTTGTAGTCGTAATAGTCCGAGTAACCAAGAGCACGAGCGAGTTCATTGCGTTTTTTAACGATATCTACGAATCCGTGTTCCAGCACAAAAGGTTCAATTGAGGCCAACCCTTCCCAAGCAGCCTTTCTGTAGCGTTCGTCGTCATGTGTTCCCAGCATAAGTCCCAACTTCACAGATGAAGTCGCAACAAATTCACCTGTTTCAGGATCGATGTATCCCAAGTTCATATCGCGGCGTTTGGTTTCCAATGCGCCTTCCAAAGCGATTAATTCCTTCACCAGTTTGAGAGCTTTTGGATCTGAAATGGAATTCACCTCAAAAAATTTCTTCCAACCTTCTAAACCAATGCGTTGCTCTTCAGATATATCAGTGCGTTGCAGCTCTTGTTCAATGTCTGGCAGTTTAGACGCATCGGAGATATAGTCTCTATACTCTCCTTCTAATTGCTCAAATGTTCCGTCTACATATCCTGCGAGATTCATTTTTGCTTTCCAGAAGGCATTTTCTTTTGCCACATGGATAGCCATATACGATGTGTTAATGTCATTGAGTAGCGACATGTATGCGCCTCAGTTATATGTGTGTTCGTTATGCTGTTTTTTGCCAATCCCACAAAATACTGCAGAGAAGTACTTCTAAACAAAAGAACCGATCAGAAGCTGGAGAACAATGTGTGATACTATACAATGGAAATGATATTATTCGCCTGCGAGTGACTTCCGATCGGTTCCTTGTGGTGACAAGTGTTGGGAGGAACTGACAAACCTCCCAACTATGAGATCCTGTTAGTCGAGATACAGTAGAAGAGGAAGGTGAGGATCTCAATTTTGTACTCGAGGCATGGAGGTGTCTTACACAGTGCCATTGCCGGAGCATCATGAGTTAAACAATATGGGTTGTTGTTACCCATGCCTCGAGTGAAATCTATGCTGTACACTCACTTGTGCCCGCTTCCTGCCGGTGTTGACCGGCCTGGGAACAAAACACCGGCAGGAAATCAGAGCTTTGGAGTGTATGAGTTATTCTGTTGTCAAGGATCACGATGTAAACATACGGCAGCCGGTTGTGGGGTTCATGTAGGGATTTCCTGAATCTGGCTTCACGTTGATGCCTATCACGGGCTTTGGTGAGGCATTTGTGTGTCGATTGTCAGGTTTTATTCACGTTTTCTGGATCGCATGTCAGAGTTTCCTTACACAGCAGTATTTCCGCGCCGCGACATCGATGTAGTGGCTAAAGGTGTAAAGAGGCTAAACACCGCATGAAATGGTAGCTTCGAGACAACAAAGGCATCGCAAATACTTTTTTGGCACGCCCCTTGTAATACAGTATGTATGCGAGCCGAGCCCTCAAACACTCGCAACACAAGGTTAGGGGCCGGTGGAAGAAGTCACATCTGTGACAGGCGACATACTGTGTATTAACAGGGCTGTTCAGGGGGCTGGATTCAGAATGTTAATTAATGTGTCGCTACCTGAGAACAGGTACAGTTTTGACTTCTTCCACCGGCTCCTGCTGCATTGAGGGAATCAAACTAGTTTGTTAAGAGTTCGTTAAGAGCTTGCACTTGTGCGTTTATTCCCGTAACATGCATTCGCATGACAACAAGCACGATATATGTAACGGCTACTTCAGAGGAATCTCAGGAGCTTGCACGAAAAATTGTTGCCGAACGTCTTGCAGCATGTGCCAACATTATTCCGGGTGTATCGTCTGTATACAACTGGAATGACGAGGTAGCATCGGACACCGAAACTATAATTCTGTTTAAAGTGTCCGATACTGTGATAGAATCAGCGTGCAAACGGATCAAAGAACTGCACAGTTACGAAGTTCCTTGCATCGTTGTGATGTCACATAGTTTTGTTGATAATGATTATCAGCAATGGATTTTTTCTGAGTGTCAAAACTGCCGAACATAGAGCCTACCGCGACAAAGCCCTTCCGAGGAGCCTTGCTTCTAGCAGATCCCTTTTTGCCAGATCCAAACTTTTCGCGAACAGTAGTGTTGCTCACCGAGTCAGGTGAAAATGGAGCTATCGGGTTTGTGTTAAACAGACCATCCGGAGAAGATTTGAACGACCTCCTAAATATCGAATTGCCGTTCACGGTGCCGGTATTCATAGGCGGTCCAGTTGAAGAAAACACATTGCATGCAGTCCACAGAATCAAGCAGGACGTACCAGGAAGCGTGGAGATATCCGACGGAATTTACTGGGGCGGGGAACTTGAGGACCTGATTGATTGTATGCAGTCTGGCTTGGCTGACGAGTCAGACGTTCGTTTCTTTCTCGGATATTCCGGGTGGGATAAGGAACAGCTTGTAAGTGAGTTGAAAGAGCAATCTTGGTTTTTAACCAAGAGCGAGCCCAGTTACGTTTTTTCAGATGATAAGCGTTTACTGTGGAAGCAAATAATGGTGGATATGGGTTCAGACTTTGCCGTATTGGCAAATGCGCCTCGCCACCCATCGCTCAATTAACACTTACTCGATTGACATAGTATGATTTTTATTTTGCTACTATTATTCGAAACCATAGTGGTTTGAATCGTAGTAGATTTTCTTTCTTTTTTTTAGGGTTTTGTAATGAACATTTACGTAGGCAACCTCGCCTGGAATGCAAGCGAAGAAGATCTAACAGATCTATTTGGACAGTATGGTGCTGTAGACCGCGCTAACATTATCATGGACCGTGAGACCGGTCGTTCTCGTGGATTCGCATTTGTTGAAATGCCGGATCAAGGTGAGGGTCAAGCCGCAATCGATGGTCTTAATGACACAGAAGCTTTTGGCCGCAACTTGAAGGTCAACGAAGCACGTCCACGTCAGGAACGTCCATCAAGAGGCCGCTTCTAAGAACGGTTCTCTCGACTTGCATTTGATTTGAAGTATTAGAAAATATATAGGCGAGCCTACAACAAGGCTCGCCTTTTTCGTTTTAAAGGGGACAAGAGGACATAAGGGTCTAAAGGGGGTGAGCGTCTCCGCAAGATTTGGGCTTGAAACTAAAAAGGCATCACCCGAATGGAGCGCCGCCTTTTTCGCATCAGTACAACTCTTGTGAGCCACTATTGTACTAAGCGAGACACCTCAAACTTGGGTGCTCCTTTCTTTCCTGATTCATTGTAGAAATCTACAAATCGCATCTTGTAATAGTAGTCTTCCCATGTTTTCACAACATACTGTAGTTCTGGAAACACAATGTACTCTCCCTGATCCAAGTCGTAGTACTTCCATTCGAATCCGAGAGCGTCGGGACGACACTCAAACGAACTCTGTTGTGCTGTTGCAAATGTTATGTCTTCAAATGCTCTGGTTGTGTCTAAAGCCGTACATGTACCAAGTGGGTTGGCAAGCACGCCGGTGACGGCATAGGCAGTAAACACGGGCTCAAAGAAAACATGCGTATATCGAGCAAATACGATGTCCCAAGAGTACTTTTCCGGTTCAATCTGTTGCACAACATCTGTGCTATCGAAAGAGACACCAACAAAGTTGAACTGTGGGTCTTTTAGTACTTGAAACTGCTCAATTTCTCCGCCTTCTAGATCTGAAACCTGAATGCTATAGCCGTTCTCTCCGTATCCTAACAACTGTATCTTGCTGTAGCCGGTGTGGCGGCCGCGCCCATTGTATCCGCGGTCGACAACATACACATTGCCAACTGATACAGGCTCGTTTTCTTCAAGCATATACCACTTTCCTATGCCTGTAATGCTCGCAGTATCTGCGGGGTCATAGTACCACTCAACACTATTCGTGTCAGCCACTTCTGCGAATTTCGTACCGGTCTGCGTGCGTCCAATTCGCATCACTTTGGCCGAATTGACGCGTACTTGAAATCCTTCGGCAGAACAATCAAATGCAAGATCCCATGAGTACGATGGAAACGCACCAACTATTTCCTGACTACCAAGGCTGTAAAACAAACGATAGTCGTAGTCTCTTCCCATGTCTACTTGTTGAATAGAACCGGCGCCATTGTTTGAAGGTGCAACCGCATTGTCTTCTGGCAGACAGGATTGAACGAAGAACAGCACCACTAAGAATGATATTGATGTAGTAAAACTCTTCATGTTATAGATCCTCAAACGATAACTGCAATGAAAGGAAGACAGATCGACCAGTAGATACAGGAGTTGAGTGAGACGCTGAACTATGTGCACCACCACCTTCTATGCCAGATACAACATCGGTTACGTCGAGAATGTTGTTGACTCCCAAGCGAACTTCAATGAAATCCAGGAAGGTACGGCGCGCACTGACATCTAGGGTATGGTAGTCTTCCTGAATGCGCTCCACCGTATTTCCTTGCTCATCTTCAACTGCCACAGCGACTTCACCGTTGTACTTGTACGACAACGATGTACTTACACCTGTGCCGGGAATATCATACATCGACTCAAGTGTTACTCCTGGTGTGGTTGTTGACGTTTCTGATCCAGAAGCAAAGGACTGAGTTTGATGATTCAAACTCAATGCTAAACGCGCTGTGAGGCCTTCACGAAAGTATGAGAACTGTGTGCTGCCTCCAACACTGCCATATGAGTCTGCATTCTTGTACGTATACAACGAGCTACCGGCATCTACCAAACTAATGCGATTGTCTATATCATTCACATACACATTTGCTGAAGCTTTGTAAACATGTTGTTTTAAAACATGTTGATATTCAATGCTCGCATTCCCTGATATTGATGTTTCAGGTGTAAGTGAAGGATTACCCTGAATATTGTGATTCACGTCTACAAACAACAAGTACAATTCTTTAAGTGTAGGCACACGGTATGATTGAGAAATTGATGTTCTGAGACTCCACCGATTTGTCAAGGCATAGCGCATGTGCAGAGAAGGAGCTAGTGGTGTGTCGTACTCCGAATTTTCAGCGGCACGCAAACCAAATTGTACGATCAAATCGTCTAGCATCTGTACATCTAGCGTTCCAAAAACACTCACTTGTGATATTGCTTGTTCGCCGCGCTCCATCCTTCTACCGGTTCCACCATCTCGCAAATATTCAGCTCCGAGTCGAAAATCTGCATCGCTCACAAATCCAAGCGTGCCAAACCACCCAGCTCTTACGAGTACTTGGTCAAATGTACTTGTATCTTGTTCACTCTGCTCAAGCACTGTTGTTTCCAGTGTTGTGAGGTCTTTGAGGACGGACAGTTTCTGTCTATTGTAATGCGAATACCCGGCCATGAGATCTACGCCCATGCTATCGTTCAGTGTGTAGCGACTGCGTACACTAGAATTGATGCGCTCGGTTCTGAATTCATCGTCAAATGCTCGTTCAAACAATGGCGCTCTCGGCGTGCCCCAATTCAGAAGCAAATCATGCATGTATGAAGATGTCAAACTGATATCCACATCTCCCATTGTTCTGTCGTAACTCAGATTAGCGAAATACTTTTCCCGCGGTTTCCAGGAGTAGACTCTCGACAGTGAATCATGCTCCTTGCCGCCAAATAGGTGACGAGAGCCATTGAGATGAATACTACCAGCCGATGTCGGGATGTTGGCATCTATCGAAACATTCGCGGTGTTGTTTGATTGCAAGAGCGATCCGACTTTGACCGACGAACTGTGGTGATTTGCTCGTTTTGTAATGATGTTAATAACCCCAGCGAGAGAGTTTGCACCGTACTCAACAGACATAGCACCTTCAACAATCTCGATGCGCTCAACATTGTCGAGAGATATCTGCGACAAATCAACACCACCGTCCAATCGTCCAATCACGGGAACACCGTCTACGAGTATGCCAACATTTTCACCTGACAATCCCTGAATGCTAAGAGTTGCTCCCAACACTGGGTCTTGGCGTATCTCAACACCGGACTGTCTGCTCAACAGAGCTTCGAGATTAGGTGCAGACTGCATTTCAATTTGTTCTGCATCAAGTGTTCGAACATTGTGTACGACTTCAGTAGACCATCTCGGATTGGCATATCCTGTTGCAACCACTGCGTCTGTAACAAAAGGCTTTGGAACGAGTTGCACAATAGTTGTATCTGCAGAGATATTCTTCAACCATTGGTCTTCATGAGCCACAGAACGAACGTGTACTTGGTGTATATGATCACATGGGATTGTAGCAAAACCGTTCCCGCGAGAAAGCACGCTGCGTTTCTGTGTTGTATCATTCCCACATGAATACGTGATGATACACCCAGGAACTGGTCTCAGTTTCTCATCAACGGTTTTCACAACTTGCTGTGACAAGAGAAAAGAAAGTGATAGCGGCAATACTGCTGCCGCTATCACTAGAGTTTTGAGTATGGAGTGCAGACTAATCTTCATTACTGGACTATAAATTTGGCAGAGAATATTGTTCCGTCATTGAGTTCCAGCACAGCAATGTATGTGCCATCAGTCAGTCCACTTGTGTTGAACGATACTGCACCGTCAACTACACTTACTTGCGATTGAAGTTGTGTAGCACCATTCATTGAAAGAACGCTGAGAGCGATTTCAGAAACACCAGAGAGTTCCTCAGCCTCAATTCGAACTGTTTCACCAGCGAGGGCAGGCAATGGTACTACGGAAGAAGACAATTCCTGTACTTCTACGCTGGTTATGCCTTCTTCAAGATTTTCAAATGTGATATCACCGGTTCCCATGCCGCCAAATCCAGTAAAGTACACCTTGTACAGATCTTCGGTACCAGCTTGTACAAAGTATGCAACATCGCTTAAAACGACCCAACCCTCAGCAAAGTCATAGTACTTCCAATCATGACCGATCACATTTGTCACTGAGTCAAACTCTGCACCATCCGAAGTAACCGTGGTTGGATCTACGCCCGTCACTTCTGCAGTCCAAATACCGTAATTAGAACGCACACCTGTTACGCCATACGGCACATCGCCGTTGTCGCCAACAAAGCCGATGTACTTAGAGAATTGTAGATGCCAACCATAGCTCACAGGCTCGATGTCAAGCACCTCGTCAGTTTTGAAAGACAAGTACGCAAAATTCTTGTCGATAAAGTCGTTCTTATCGATCTCCAATTCCTCGTCGATACTGTTGTCTAGACTTGCATATCGTACATAGAACACACCGCCGCGAAGCGATTCGACCATGAATTTCCGCACAATGCCATCTTGGCGGACAACAACATACACGGTCTTACCTTCAACGGAATGAGTTGTAAAGTTGTACTCTCCCCAGCCAAAGTCGCCTGTGTTCGGGTCTGTGCCCATGTTAAAAGCGCCTGACTGCCAGGTGGTTTCTGGGTTGTAGAGTGGTGTCCAAGACGCCGACATACCAGTGGTATCAACGTCAGCGAAGTCATCAATTCCTAGACCTTCTACTGCGTACACCATCGTACCGGCACCGCCATTTGAACGAATTGCAGCTGTAAATCCTTGCAATTCAAATGCTATGTCCCATGCATCGAGGTCGTGAGTACCAACAACACCTTCTTTGAGATTGTAGTAGGCAGTTTGAGAGTATGATTCACCAATTGAAACTG